>NZ_JAAHHZ010000032.1:0-69008 GCF_010672005.1 Moorena sp. SIO4A5
TGCTGACTGCGGTTAGTAAGTATGCGGCTGAGGTAATGCCTAATAAGTTCGCTCAGTTAAAGGTGCCAACCCTGCTAGTTTCTGGTGAATACGACAAAATTATTCCTTCAGCACTAGGGCGTAGAGCATCACAATTAAGTCAAAACGTCAAGTATGTTGAAATTCCTGATACAGCTCACTTTCCGATGTTGGAGGCTCCAGGGGTTTATCTAGAGCAGGTACTGGAGTTTATTTGTGTGAGCTGAGGCTTAAAGAAATTAGTACTCTTCGGGTGAAATAAGTGGTTAGTGCTCAGAATACTCAACACCACAGGAATAGGTTAAAAAATCAGGAAACCCCCAACCTGTAAAAGCTGGGGGCGGTGATCAGGGTGCATCTACTACTTCCTTATTCGATTAGGTGTGACCCTTCTCCGGAAAGATTTTGATAGTGAGTTCGCTTCAAGATAGTATCATCGGCAATGGGCTATCATCGGCAATGGGCTGACGGGGAGATGGGGAAATAAGCTAGTATGTATGACGGCAACTAGGTCTTTCCAGATTAGTGTGCCCAGGCTACTGATGTTAATTTTTATTAATAGCTCAGTAATTTCCTTAACTTACTGAAAAATATATTTAGGAATTTACAGCAAGTTGTGAGTAATATTATCTCTGGTAACCGAGTTAGAACAGAGACATAACTGCTGAAAATGAGCAAGGGAGATGGGCTACTCAAGTTTATTTGGCTCCATCATCCCTCCCCCATCTACATCAGGGAGCAATATTAATATGGCAGATCTGGTTCAGAATCTAGTTGAAACGGAAGTCAAGCAACACCAAAACAAGACTGCAGGAGATGACCCTTTCCAGCCTCAAGCTTGTAAGTATCGCCAAAGTAAGTTAAAAAATATACTAAAAACACTGCAAAACACCTTAGCAATTTGTCAAACTAACGAAGATTTGACTGGTCAAGTGGATACTCTCAAACGCATTGGGTTAGTTCATTGCCGTTTGGGAGAGTATGCCTGGGGCATCAAGTGTCTCCAGCAAAGTTTACAAATGGCCAATGATGTTGGTTCGCCCAAGAGTGTAGGGGTCATTCTTCATCATCTCGGAATGGCTTATTGCAAGACTAACCAGGATGATAAGGCATTTAAGGTTTATCTAAAAGCATTGAGGATTTTCCAAAAAACTCAAGATCACTCAGAAATTGCTAAAATACTTAATCACCTAGGGGAAATTCACAATAGCTGGCATCAACCAGTGCTGGCTCTGAGATGCTTTCGCCAAGCCATGAAGATTTTTCAAAACTTAGGCAATTCAGTTGAGGGCGAAGGCAGAGCACTGGAAAATATAGGGGAAGCTTATACCCAGCTTGGAAGATACCGTCAAGCTCTTGCTGTCTTGGAGCAAGCCCTAACCATTCACGAAAAAAAAACATCCTCTCGTTACTCTAGTCGCAAGTTAACTACTCTTGAGAGGATTGGCACAGTTTACTTCCGACTAGGTGAGGAACTACGGGCATTGGATTTCTATCATCAAGCTTTGGAGATTGGTCAGCAACTGAGTAAATCACTTCATGGTAACACCAGAAGCTTGGATTATATCGGAGCGGTTCACTACCACTTGGGAAATTACCCCCATGCCTTAGCGTATCACTTACAAGCCTTAAGACTTTGGCAAGAAATCGCCCATCCTGGGGAGGGGGAGAGCTTGTTCCATGAAAAGGCTGAATTTTCTCAACTCAGGACAGTTTATAACTGTCTGGGTATATCTGAGCAAGGGGTGCAGTGCAGCCAACAAGTACACAAGATGATCATTAACTGTGGTTACCGAGTTAGTGAAGAAGAGATTAGCCAGTATCTTAGTCACGGTGGAACGATAAACCATAACGTAGAATGATTAATGCCTGGTAGCCTAAAGACTCGTTACAATAAAGATTCAAACCCCCAATAATTTCCATTTAACGACAATTAGATAATTATCGATAAACAGCAAAACTGTGAACTGGCAGAGCCGATTTACCTATAAGCTGTAAAGCATCTAGTTTATGAGACACTCTAAGCTAAATCTTGGGTTACAGCCTGATAATTATCTTTCTTGACGATGCACAACAACTTAACACCAAGCAAAATTAGGAGTCAAACGTAAGCAATGGCACAAGCAACTGAGTCACAGCAAAAAGGTATTCAACTGACAGATAAAGCCCTAAAGCATGTTTTAGCCCTGCAACAAAGCCAAGGAAAAGACCTTTACCTGCGAGTTGGTGTTCGCCAGGGAGGCTGTTCAGGACTGTCTTACATGATGGATTTTGAAGAACCTAGTAACATTCGGGAGAATGATGAAATCTTTGACTACGATGGCTTCAAAATAATCTGTGATCCAAAAAGTCTGCTTTATCTCTACGGTCTGGTACTGGATTACAGCGATGCTATGATTGGTGGTGGCTTCCAATTCACCAACCCCAATGCCAATCAAAGCTGTGGCTGTGGTAAGTCGTTTAGCGTTTAGGGGATTGTTAGTTGAAAGTCTGTCAGTTCAAGACCACCACCAAGGACTAGAGGAATTAGGCAGTTGCGCTATATAGGTTCGCGCTTATAGGTAGCGCTATATCTAGTTAGGGCGCAAGGCTTGTAACCCTACAATAGATTAGGCTTGAGCCAGAGATTTTGGGTAAGTCCTAGACTAATAAGTAATGACTAATGACTAACGACTAACAGCTAATGACTAAAACATCACTATTTGGTCTGAAGGCAGATCATTTTCGTCATCCCCTAGATTTGGAAGCAACCACAGCCCTGAAACAGTTGCCAGGGATAGACTTGGTGGTGCGAAATTTACTAGGTCCTGTGGCGGAACAGTTTTTTTACCTGAACAATATCGCTGCTAGTGTCTTGGTGGGGCAAAATCAACTGCCCCATCTTCATAAACTACTCGAAGATGCCTGCACAACTTTAGATTTAGAGCCGCCTCAGCTTTATGTGCAGCAAAATCCTGCTCCCAATGCCTATACCTTCGCTATGCGGGGTAAGCAGCCTTTCATTGTCTTGCACACCTCTTTAATTGATCTGCTGACACCAGAGGAAATTCAGGCGGTTATTGCCCATGAACTGGGTCATCTCAAATGTGAACATGGGGTGTACCTGACACCGCTCAATATCATGGTATTAGCTGCTAGTTTAATTCCGAATTGGGGGATGCTCATTGCTCAAAGCATACAGGAGAAGATGTTAGAGTGGCTACGATGTGCGGAATTTAGTTGCGATCGCGCTGCTTTACTGGCTACTCAAAATCCGAGAGTGGTCATGTCTGTATTGATGAAACTGGCTGGTGGTTCCCCAACTCTGGCACCACAACTGAACCTAGATGCGTTTATCGCTCAAGCTAGGGCTTACGACAGCGTGGGTGATACTGAGGTGGGTCAAGTACTCCAACAATTGCAGATCTCTCAACTGAGCCATCCCTTACCTGTACTACGGGCGCGAGAAATTGACCGGTGGGCAAGTTCTCAATCTTATCAGTCCTTGTTAAATCAGCAGCTAATTAGTTATAATAATGGAGATGCCCAAACGGGCGGGTGGCGAAATTGGTAGACGCACCACACTCAAAATGTGGCGGCCTTATGGTCATGAGAGTTCGAGTCTCTCCCCGCCCACTGTAACTAAGGGGCTAGCAACTGTTGACGATTTTCTACAAATATCTTGCAGTATCTACAAAAATATGTTAGACTTTGATTAGGAATCTAGTGTCAAAGAAAACATTCTGGTTCCTTGAATTGAAGCCGAAAACCAAAGCTTTAATGATAGTGGTTGCGTTTTCTATTAAACACAGATTTATGCGCCTTGAGCGGAACAAAACCGATCTTGGCCTTGGGAGATACCCCCTGGCTGCGAGAGCAGCTTGCATTAGTGGGCTAAAATCTGCAAAGTAGATTTTGGTAGCTAAAAAGTATCGGAAAGTCGGAAAGCACTCCAAAACCAAAATCAAGACAACAAAAATCAATACCAAAATCAACAAGGGGGAAGAGATATCAATGCTCTTCCCTATTTTTTTTTTAGAACCCTGTCTAACCGGCTCAAAATATTCTTTGTCCTAAACCAAACTATGAAATACTTACCATAAGCTTAATAAATCTTTATAATATTCTTAACAAGCTTAACAAGATAGATATTAGCTCATACAATGATTGACCAGCGCCTTCAACGCAGTAAATTGGATGAGAGCGATGATGCTCTATTCTATTCATTTCCAAGGTTTGTGACTCATGTCGATGAGGGCTTTATCGATCAGCTGGTAAACCTATACCGGGAACGACTACAACCCAACACGCGAATCCTGGATCTCATGAGCAGTTGGGTTTCTCACTTCCCAGAAGATATGGAGTTTGCTCATGTAGAGGGGCATGGGATGAATCTGGAAGAATTGGTCAAAAATCCTAGACTTAATCACTACTTTATCCAAGACCTGAATCAAAACCAGCAATTGCCATTGCCTGACCAAGACTTTGATGCTGTCCTGATTGCTGTTTCAGTTCAGTATCTTCAGTACCCCGAAAAAGTTTTTGCTGAGATTCATCGTGTCTTAAAACCAGGGGGAATAGCAATTATTAGCTTTTCTAACCGAATGTTTTTTCAAAAGGCGATTCAGTCCTGGCGAGATGGGACCGAGAAAAGTCGAGTGGAGTTAGTGAAAAGCTATTACGAGTCTATTCCTGGATTTAGTTCGCCTGAGGTTGTTGCTCGACCATCGCCGCTTCCTACTTTTCTGCTACAGCTTGGGATCACTATAGGCGATCCATTCTATGCAGTACTGGCTAATCGAACTACCTGAGCCTTTTGATAAAAAGGGTTTTGTTGATGGTAATTTTTAACAGTCAACAAAACAGAAATTAACTAACTTAATAACTAATGACTAATTACTCATCAATTTGCCAGACATCTTGACTCAAGGCTTCATCCAGAATTTTTTTCGGTCGTAATACTAGGATGAGGCGTCCCAAAAAACTAATATCAGGAGAATCTGGAAACCACTTAATCTCCAACTGTCCTGATTCTTCAACCAAAAAGTAGCTGTCCCCATCCCACTGCTGCTGTGAGCGGTCAATAATAAGCAAAATCTCTTCAGGTTTGTTATTCTGTTGAATAGGGAGCTGATTACTGTTACACAAAATCACTACTGGATCTTGTGCCTTCAAAACTACCTGCCAGCCGGGTATTGCGACGAAGGTCTGCTCTCGAAGCCCTTTAACTATACTGAAAGCACCGGTATAGTCAGTTTTAGGAACCTGGTTGAGATCAGCTATTGTCAGGGGTAAGGATCCTACTACGGGAAGCAAGCGGGGTAAATCTTCTTCAGCTTCGAGGCGGTATATGGGTAATCTGGGAGCTGGACGCTGAGTGCTACCAAAGATTCCTGTGAGTAATTCTTCGATTTGTTGCCGGGCTTGTTGAGTATGAGCAAACATCAAGCCTCGAGCAATCAAACGAGAACGTTCTTGCAAATCATTGTGTTGTTTGGCAAGTTTCCAATACTGATAGGCAACAGCATCACCAGGATGATTGGTGAATCCCTCCGGTGGACGGCTTCTGCGGGAAAAGGTCTTGATTGCTTTGGCAACTTCATGGGCTCCTTCGGAGTTCAAGTTTCTAGCAACGAGAAATTCAGCAGCAGCAGCTCGTTCTTCTTGGGTGAGAATCCGCAACTCGTACAGGGAATCGCTACCGCTAGTCTCAAAACGCGATCGCACTTCATCGGACACCCCCACTGTAATCAAACTTGTGTAAACCTGAGATGCCACCATCACTTGATTCTGTTGAATTGGCTCAAACCCAGTTTCTTCAAAAATTACCTGAGAACTGTAGCCAGCTTTTTGTAGCTGCTGACAGGCTTTACCCCACTCCACCCAGTTGCGTTCTTTGCGCCGCAGTAAGTTTAATAAATCTTCAGCATTTATCTGTTCTGAATTGGTTTGAGGGTGACTTTCAGGAGAGCCTGGTGGTACTTCAGTCATGGTTTAAACAAAAAGAAAACGAACCGTGCCATCAACGGCAATGTGTATTATATCCCGTTAGGGTTTAGTGTGGGAGGATGTCACTTTTGGAAAAAGCCTACAATAGATATTGGGCATGAAATCAATTCTTGAAGTATAAAAGATGAAGATAGTAAGTGTAAAGGCAGCAAGGATAAAGGTGAGGGATGGTGCATCTTTAAATTAATCCTCAAACCTACTAATTGTTAAGGAACCGCAGCCATATATAGCGGTTTTTATAGTAATGAGGTAGACAGGATTTTTTCCATATTCGCTGTTCCCTATTCCCTATTCCATATTCGCTGTTCCCTATTCCCTATTCCCTATTCCCTATTCCCTACTCCCCCAAGGGCGGGGTACCTCACCTATTTAAGAAATGCTATAACTATTGTACACTTCTGACTTTATCCATCATACTTTAAACTTGCAGATTACCTGCTTTTTAAGTTCTACACAACTCGATTTTTGTTTTGGATCTGTTTAACTTGTTCTTGTTGTTTGTTCCTCCTATAGCTGGGGGAATTATTGGCTATTTCACCAATGATTTAGCCATCAAAATGTTGTTCCGTCCCTACAGACCAATTTACATCGGTAAGCGTCAGCTACCTTTTACACCAGGTTTAATTCCCCGCAACCAGGAACGGCTGGCTAAGCGAGTGGCTGACACTATTATGGGGTCTCTGCTGACGCCAACAGAGTTACAGCGTCTGGCAAAGCGTCTGCTGCATACTGAACGTGTGGAAGCAGCGATCTTGTGGCTATTAAACTTAGCGCTAGATCAAGTCCGGTCGGATAAGCAACAGAAAACAGCTCATATTCTTGCTGGGATTCTCCGAGACTTGATCGGGGAATCGTTGCCACGTATGCTCAAAGTCTTAGCTCGTCGTAAGGATTTCCTAGAAGCCCAACTTAACCATGTTTTTGACCAGATTTTATTGGAGTTTAAACTGGATCAAGAACAAGCTCGGAAGCTTTCTGAGTGGATCTTAAAAGTAGTACTCCCTCCAGATATTTTGCGACAGGCAGTTATTGATTTCCTAACTGACCGCAACATTCAAATCATTGATGAAGACTTTCGGGAAAAGTCTAGTGGGACATACTGGGTGGTGGCAAATTTATTTGGTCTGCGCAATGCTTTGATCCGCCTGCGAAGCTTTTGCCTTGACGAGAAAGAAGCGACTAATGCTCGCATCGAAGAGTTAATTGTGGCTCTAGGAACTCGCGATCGCTTGCGGGAATGGTTGCAAAATGTCTCATTGCAAAATCTGCCTTTGTCAACAGTGAGACAGTTACGGAAAACTCTGCGGGATTCGGTGCGTGCTTATATTCAAGAGGGGGGTGCTGGATTTATACAAGGATTAAATCAATCTATTGACTGGGAAAAGGTGTCTGTGTTAATTGTTAATCGGCTCCGAGAGTCAGCAATTATGACTACATCCTTGGCAATGATTAGCAAGGAACTCGCCTTGGTTATAGAGCGCTACCTGGAGGAGGATTTGGAAAAAATTATGACTGAAGTGATTCCGATTTTATCTATTGATGAGGTGATTGTTGAACGGGTAAACGCTACTTCTCCAAAAGATATGGAAATCACGATTCAGACTTTAGTGAAAAGTGAATTACAAGCTATTGTGAATTTAGGGGGTATTTTAGGAGTGATGGTGGGGCTATTTCAAACAGTCTTGCTGCTGTTGACAGGAGGAATTTAATCAGGAATTTAATCAGGATGCTCTCTAGGATTTATCCTGAGCCTGATTCTACGCAACGGGAGGTTTATCCCATATGCTAAGACCGACGGCTAATGATGGATAAAAGTTTACGAGAACGGGGCCCTCGGTATCTTTCGTATAGTAAAAAGTTTGGTATCATCGTTCTGAGCCAATAAAGTAAATTTAATAACCAACGATGATTAACTTTAATTTTGCCATTGAGCAGATACACTGGTAATTCCACTAATTTAGCTAATCTGGGAAAACTTTCCTGGTCTTTTTCCTCAAAACTTTTTTCTATCAAATACTTAATACTTTTCTGGCATAAGCTAACTAATTTTTGGTGATTTGTCAAGACAATTTCAAAATACTTAATGTAAGACTCCCGCATCAGTGAGCTATTATCGGTGAGATTGAAGCGGTGTTTTCTATAATAGGCTCCGATGATTGGAGTATGGATAAATCTGACGTTCCGTTGCAGAAGTTCTAATACCCATTCTCGATCCTCACAGGCTTTCAAGCGAGTATCAAAATTCCTCTGGTCTAAGAGTTTTTTCTTGAACAGCATCGATTGCTGTAACAAGGGAAAAGGAGAGTCTGCCAGAAAATCTGGACAGATTAGTAGTCGTTGGATTAGCTGTTCTTTGGTGATAGAACCAACAGGATTAGGCTTGGTTTCAATAATGTTTTCGTTTTGATCAACATAGACCCGTTCATAGTCTGAGTAAAATACTATATTATCACCATTATCACCAGTTCCCTCTAAACAGCTCAATTGGAATCTGATCTTATCTTCATGAATCCAATCATCAGCATCTAAGAATTGAATCCATTCTCCAGTGGCTTTATCAGCGCCAAAATTACGAGCAGATGATATACCTCCATTGTCTTTATAAAAGTACTGTATCTGTGGGTGGTAGTGGACTAACTGATCAGCAACTTTGCGGGTATTATCGGTAGAGCCATCATCTACAATAATGCATTCAATCTGGTAAAATGTTTGCGCTAGTACACTCTTTACTGATTGTTCGAGGTACTGGGCTTTATTAAAGGTGGTGATAACTACTGAGACAGATGTATTCATGAAATAAATTCTTTATACCATAGATGGAAATCTAGTAATGACCAAAGTTTGCTGGCATTATCCGGTTGGTAGTCTTGGATTAAGTTATAAACGTTTGCTTCTATAAACGTCTGGTCGGGAAATACTGGTTTCAGGTAATGATTTGATCGACTGACATACATCCTCCCAGAGGTAATCTCTGAGCTAAGAGCTAAAAGGCGATCGCCAGCCGTACTTTTTACGCTTTGTCTTGATGCAGTCGCTCATTGGGGAAACCCTCAAGACCGCGCTGCATCGCTTGCACGACTTTTAGAAGAAGATCTCAGAAAGTAGACCTCAGCAACCGCTTGTCTTGCGACCAAGCTACTTTCCTGGCAAAAGGCTATAGCCATAGCATACTCGACGAACTGGTAATTTTAAAAGGGGGTAGGGGGTTTTAAGGCTGGTTTAATACTGGTCTTATGGGGTATTATGCACTCTGATGGGATTTTGTTCAGCTATGGTCAATTTCAAATCCATGTAGAGCAGCGCATCTTGGTTGGTGATGGGTGCATCTGATGTTTGTCAAAACATCATCGATAAAGAATCCCAGGAAGTATGAACAGATAATTAGCAGTATTTTTTGGTTAGTGAGATTAAGATTTGGGGCACTAATACCCCCAATATAATGGCGTTATAATAATTGATTGCTTTTTTTGTCGAAATAAACAATGAGTATAACCCTCTTAAAAAAAAAGGCTGATTTATTAACATCAATTAGCTCAAGTACCTATTTTTAGCTAGAAACTGACTGGTAATTGAAATTGGCGATCGCGTTTTTAGAGCTAGTTGCACAGAGGTATTGAGTATTTTCCGCAGAGCTCTATTGAAATTTCCCATGGAGCCACTTGTGCAAAAGCCGGTCTACCCTCTGACCATCTCCCCATCTGACCATCCCCCCATCAGCCCCCATTCACAATTTAAATGGGTGACAGCTTACTCCCTCATTTGAGTCACTTATCCTTACTTTCCCTTATTAAGGGACAAGTCTATTAATGTCCGATAGTCAAGGAAAAAGTTAACGTTGAGGAAGTTGAGGGCGAATTCAACAATCGGTAATGTTAACTTTCTTTGTGATCTAACTAGCTCTAGGATCCAAATCAATGGTATATTAGCTAAATTTGGAATCATAATTAGGTAGTCATCACTAACCCCTCGATGAGCCCCTTATCTGGAGAGACAAAACCCGCAAAAGCCCTAGTAGGCGGACGCTACAAAATTATCAACCAACTGGGAGCTGGTGGGTTTGGTCGAACTTTCCTGGCACAAGATATACATTTGCCAAATCAACCCCAATGTGTGGTTAAACATCTTTTGCCCCAAACCGAACAGACGGCAACGCTGCAAATGGCAAGACGCCTTTTCGATAGAGAAGCTCGATTTCTCTACCAGCTAGGTAATCATGACCAGATCCCCCGCCTACTGGCGCATTTTGAGGAAGATCAGCAGTTTTATCTGGTTCAGGAATTGATTGAAGGACAACCTTTGAATCGAGAACTTGTCAAGGGTCATCCGTGTTCACAAGAGCGAGTGATTGCTTTATTAATAGATATTCTACAGGTATTGGCCTTTGTCCATCAACAACAGATTATCCACCGGGATATTAAGCCCTCTAACCTGATCCGCCGCCAAGGGGACGACAAAATCGTGCTGATTGACTTTGGTGCTGTTAAGCAAGTCAGTAGCCAAAACATTAATCCTGAAACTGGGGAAACTCATTTAACGGTTTCTATAGGCACCCAGGGCTATATGCCCCATGAGCAATTGGCAGGAAGGCCCCGCTTTAGCAGTGATATCTATGCTGTCGGGATGGTTGGTATCCAGGCATTAACTGGGGTTCATCCCAAAAACTTGAAGGAAAATCCCACAACTAGTGAAATTGATTGGCAACACTACGCAAAGCAGGTTAGCCCAGAGTTGGCCCATATTCTTGACATTATGGTGCGCTATGATTTCCGTGACCGCTATCAGACAGCAGCTGAGGCTCTAGAGGTACTGGCTAGTTTACCAAGACAGCAACTGTTGTCATTAGCTGAGGAAGAAATCCCTACTCAGGAAATTACCGGTGAAAGCCAGTCTGGGATGGAACTCCCAATTCCCGACATTAGGAAGCTAGCAAACACTACAGTCCCCTCGTCAATGATCACCAGGAGTCAAAGTAGAACTACGCCTCAACTTGACATCACCGAACATTCGAGAGGTTCAGCAACTAACCGGACAACACTATCTATTCCGCAACGATTGGTGAAGTTGGGCTTAATTACTGTATCGATAACTATCTTGGGGGTGGGCTTGGTGCTGTTGAAAACTTTTCTATCTGCCCAAGCAACTGGTGAAAATACTGACTATAAGGCTGACTATATCACTGAATATAAGACTGACTATAGTACTGAGGCTAAGGTCACAGCGGAGCAACTTTTAGACGAAGCTGACCAATTGCGGAAATCTCGACAGTACCAGGAAGCTCTAAAACTATACGACCAAGCGATCGCTAAAAAAGCAGATTTTGCGGAAGCCTATTGGGGCAGATGCTACAGTCTGAATAAACTCCAACAGCCGGAGATGGCAGTTGTTGCTTGTAATGATGCCTTATATTTCAAACCTAACTACCCAGAAGCTGTGTGGAGCCTTGGTCAAGCCCTTGACCAACAGCAACGGTCTGTAGAAGCCCTCAGACTCTATAACCAAGCCCTTACCCTTAAGCCAGATTTAACGGAAGCTTGGCTTTCACAGGGAATAACCCTCCAAAAGTTGGGTCGTTCTGTTGAGGCGATTACGGCTTTGGAGAAAGCGATCGCACTTCAACGAGATTTGGCAGAGGCTTGGATGATTAAGGGGGAAGCTCAGATAACACTAGGACGCTTTAATCAGGCAATCACTTCTTTAAATAAGGCACTCCAGATTGAACCTAACCACCGGAATGCCCTGAAGCTACGTCAGCAGGCACGGAAGAAACTGAAACGCTAAATTCAGTAGTTCCAAAACTCGACTCTCGGACCATCTGCATCTGTAGTCCTACTTTTACGAATTGGTATTACTTTACCGAGTTGCCTACACTATCGATATTTTCTCTTAAGATTTGTTTTTCCAACAAGTTTAATAAAGGTCTAATAATTAAGAATTAACCATTAACAATAACAATTCCTAACAATTGCACAATAATTAACAATTAATAATTAACCTTAACAATTAACCAGTAACGATGAAAATGACCAATCACAGCAGGACTTGTTAAGTAATGTTACGGACTTTTGTTAAGGTGTATTGCAACTTGACCCCAAATATTAGGGAAGGTTCAGATGACAGGAAAGTCCGTGATAGGATTCATTCCGTAGCTTAAAAAACCATGGGAGAAAACATGCCAGCACTAAGGGTTGCAGTAGTTGGTTCGGGACCAGCAGGCTCTTCTGCTGCCGAGACGTTAGCTAAAGCAGGAATCGAAACCTATTTGTTTGAGCGTAAGCTGGACAATGCTAAGCCCTGTGGTGGTGCGATTCCACTATGTATGGTGAGTGAGTTTGACCTGCCACCAGAAATTATTGACCGGCAAGTGAGAAACATGAAGATGATCTCACCGTCTGATATTGAAGTTGATATCCATATAGAAAAGCAAAACGAATATATTGGAATGTGCCGTCGCGAGGTGCTTGATGGGTTCATGCGCAATCGTGCGGCTGAGTTGGGGGCTAACTTAATTAATGGCACCGTTTATAAACTCGATATTCCCACCAGTAACTCTCAACCCTATACCATCTATTATTCTGACCATTCTGATGGCAGTGTCAAGGGAACCCACAAAACCTTGAAAGTAGATGTGGTAATTGGAGCTGATGGGGCAAATTCCCGGGTTGCCAAAGCAATTGATGCTGGGGATTACAATTATGCGATCGCGTTCCAAGAGCGAATCAGTCTGCCAGATAACATGATGAATTACTACCAAGACCTGGCAGAAATGTATGTGGGTAATGATGTCTCTCCTGATTTCTACGCCTGGGTCTTCCCTAAATACGACCACGTTGCTGTTGGTACCGGCACTATGAGGGTCAACCAAGCCCTGATCAAAAAGCTACAAGCAGGGATTCGTGCCCGTGCGGCTAAGAAACTTGTGGGTGGGAAAATTATCAAAGTGGAAGCCCATCCGATTCCTGAGCATCCTAGACCTAGACGTGTAGTTGGTCGGGTAGCTTTGGTAGGTGATGCTGCTGGAACAGTCACTAAATCCTCTGGGGAAGGCATTTACTTTGCGGCTAAATCAGCTCGCATGTGTGCTGAAACCATTGTGGAAACCTCTAACAGCGGTAGCCGTATCCCCACAGAGAATGACCTCAAGCTTTACCTGAAGCGCTGGGATAAGAAATACGGCATGACCTACAAAGTCCTAGATATTCTACAACGAGTTTTCTATAACTCCGATGCTAGCCGGGAAGCCTTTGTAGAGATGTGCGCTGACAAGGATGTGCAGCGGCTGACCTTCGATAGCTATCTCTACAAAACCGTTGTACCTGCTAATCCTCTTATCCAAATGAAGATTACAGCGAAGACAATTGGTAGCTTGTTGCGGGGCAATGCCTTGGCTCCCTAGAAGTTGATTAATTTTTGATGAGATGTAGCCAACTGACTAACGGCGATAAAGCTTACCCCCGCCTTAAGGGCGGGGGCTTTCCCCTCTAGCTTCAGAAAATAGATTTGTAGTAGCTCTGACATCACCAAGTTCATCCTAGGCAGTCGCCGAATTCACTTCTAGGGTCTTTTCTGTATTAGGTAACTCTAAGCAATAACCTGCTCCATAAACCGTTTTGATGTACTTAGGATGGCGGGGATCAGGTTCTAGCTTGGTTCTCAGGTGACGAATATGCACTCGAATTGTTTCGATATCATCGTCAGGGTCATACCCCCAAACCTCTTTAAGGATTTCGCTGGGAGAAACAGTTTGACCATGCCGCTGCAGTAAACAGTGCAGTAGTTCAAACTCCAGATGGGTCAGTTTCACGGTTTTATCAAACCAAATCGCCTCAAACCTTTCTGGAACCAGGGTCAAAGGACCATAGTTCAGGATTTCTGTATGCTTAGCAGCTTGGGGAATTCGGTCTGTGCGCCGTAGTAATGCTCGCACTCGCGCCAGCATTTCTTCGAGTTCAAAGGGTTTGGTGAGATAATCATCGGCACCAGCATTAAAGCCTTCTACCTTATCTTGGGTTTGACCTAGGGCAGTCAACATCAATACTGGAATATCGGAAGTGCGTTCATCCCGACGTAATCGTTGGCAGACGGTGAAACCATCTACCTTGGGTAGCATCAAGTCTAGCATAATCAGGTCTGGCTGCAGTTGCAGAGCTAGAGCCTGACCCTTGATGCCATCCATTGCTTGACTAACATCGTAGCCAGCCATCTCCAAATTGATGGTGACTAATTCTGAAATTGCGGGGTCGTCATCGATGACCAGTATCCGGGGCATCACTAAGGAGTTGTTGCTAAGGTGTATCCGTTAACGTTCGATAAGAACTATTTTAGAATAGTAACAATACTTATACGATTATAAAGGCAGACTTTACGTTTGTTGTAAACAAAAGCTAATAAATTTTAAGATTTACTAATTTTCCGAGAAACTACCTGGATCTGAGTGCTAGAGTCATGAGTCCTGACTAGAAAGGATAAATTCCTGGTGCTTGCACTGTTGAAACTTGGCTATACTCTGCTAGTCAGGAGGGTTGAGCACTCAGCCCTCATAACTGTTTAGCTTGGGAACTAGTAGGGTAGCACTCAAGGTACCACCCTAGGGAAACTTAGGTCTGTTCAGGACTAATCAGTTTCACGTTTTTGGCTAAACCCAGCTGTTGTAGGAACTGAATCGTCATCCAAGTCAGGTCAATTTCCCACCATTTCATCCCATGCCTTGCAGAATACTGATAGGCATGGTGATTGTTGTGCCAGCCTTCGCCATAGGTTAGTAGGGCTACCCACCAGCAGTTTTTTGAGCAATCATTAGACTCATAGGTGCGATAACCAAATTTGTGAGTAGCACTGTTGACAAACCAGGTACAGTGAAACACCAGTACTAGCCGCACAAAAATCCCCCACACTACAAATGGCCAACCACCGATGGCATAGAGCAACAGTCCTAGAACCACTTGAACAAGCACAAAATACTTGTCCAAAAACTGATAAACCCGATCTCCAGAAATATCTTTAGTGAATTTAGAAATTTGCTCATCAGCAGGAATTTTATGCAACATCCAAGCCATGTGACTCCACCAAAAGCCTTGATGGGAGTCATGAGGATCCGGTTGGGTGTCAGAGTGCAAATGATGGATGCGATGTAGTCCTACCCAATGGATCACTCCTCCTTGACAGGAAATGGTACCACAGAAAACTAGGAAGTATTCTAACCACTTGGGTGTCTGAAAACTGCGGTGGGTCACTAAGCGATGCCATCCCAGAGTTACCCCCAAGCCCCCTGTCACCCAGTGGAAAAAGATCATTAAGCCCACTGCTGTCCAGTTAAAGTTGCTCGGAAGTAAGGCAAACAGCGCTGCTAGGTGAATAAAGGCCATATAGGTAATAACGACCCAATCTAAACGAAGATTATCTGAAGTAGCAATTGTCATGCAGTAAGTCTAATAGGATACAAATTGTAATAACCCGCTCTCTTTGATCTAAAATTTCGAGGCGCGAATTTTGGGAATGAACAGCTCTCAAAGGCTGCAAGCAGCAGAAAAAGCACTATTTCCGATCTTTTATGGTATTGACACCGCCGTCAAGCAAAATCTCAAAAAGGTACTGAATTCTTTTCGAGCACATCGTGTAGGAGTGCATCACTTTGCTAGTGTTTCAGGCTATGGACATGATGATTTAGGACGGAAAACTCTCGATCAGGTATTTGCTGATGTCATGGGAGCTGAATCTGCGGCTGTTCGCGTACAATTTGTATCCGGAACCCATGCGATCGCATCTTGCCTGTTTGGGGTATTGCGTCCTGGTGATGAAATGCTAGCGATTGCCGGTGCCCCTTACGATACCTTGGAAGAGGTGATTGGTTTACGAGGTGATGGTCAAGGTTCCCTACTAGAATTTGGGATTCGTTACCGCCAGTTGTCCCTAACTAGTGAGGGAAGTTTAGATTGGTCAGCCTTGGCAACAGCGGTAGGAGAGAATACCCGCCTGGTTTTCATTCAGCGTTCCTGTGGGTATTCTTGGCGAAAGAGTCTTTCAATATCAGAAATAAAAAAAATTGTCAAGCTTGTCAAACAACAAAATCCTGATACTATCTGTTTTGTCGATAACTGTTACGGGGAATTTGTAGAAGAACAAGAACCGACAGCAGTAGGAGCAGATTTAATGGCGGGTTCCTTGATTAAAAATCCTGGGGGAACGATTGCTACTGCTGGAGGCTATGTCGCTGGAAAAGCTGACTTAGTTGAAGCGGCGACCTGTCGTCTGACTGCTCCAGGGATTGGTAGTTCAGGTGGGGCGACTTTCGATCAGAATCGATTGCTGTTTCAAGGATTATTCCTAGCTCCCCAAATGGTTGGTGAAGCCCTCAAAGGGAGTCATTTAATCGCTCATACTCTTTCAGAACTGGGTTATCCTGTCAATCCCCCACCGATGGTACCCCGTCGGGATGTGATTCAAGCAGTTGAGTTGGGTTCACCGGAAAAATTAATTGCTTTCTGTCGAGGGATACAACGGCATTCCCCGATAGGTTCCTACCTCGACCCTGTGCCAGCAGCAATGCCGGGTTATGAGAGTCAGTTAGTTATGGCTGGGGGGACTTTTATTGATGGCAGTACTTCAGAATTTTCTGCAGATGGTCCTTTAAAGGAGCCTTATATTGTGTTTTGTCAGGGCGGAACCCATTGGACTCATATTGCGATCGCATTAGAAGCTGCCATTGAAGCAATCGGAATAGCTGATAGCTGATAGCTGTTGGCGTAGCCTGCACGTAGCGCATATGATTCTTGTCGCTAGTCTTATCCATAGTTAAATTACTATAGCACTATCGTTCTAAATCCTTGATCACTTTCTCCCAATACCACTTTTCTGGCATTCCTGGGTATTTTCCTTTAGCCAAGTCAAGTAGGCGTGTTGCGATATCCGATTGTCCTCCTACCAGTCTCAGTAATCTTTGTTGCAACTCCCTACTAGGTTTAGTATTTGATGGTACTTGTGATTCTCGATTCCTCGACCCCTCGGTCAGTTGTAATGGCTGTAGCTGTTTGAGTTTATCGAGCAGTTTCCGATAATTAGTCCAGTCTTGTTGATCGAAATACAGGTTTGCCGCTTGTTGATAATCTTCAAATGCTCCCCGTAGATCCTCAAACTTTTCACGAGCGGTTGCCCGATAACGATATGATTGAGCATCATTGGGTTTAAGAGTAATAACTCGGGAATAATCTTCGATGGCTTGCCGATAGTCTCCCATCTGGATATAGGCATTACCCCGATGAATCAAGACATCCCGATTTTCCGGATTGCTTTGTAGTAACTTGGTCAAGTCATCAATAGCTCCCCGGTAATCTCCCAGTTCAATGCGGACTAATCCTCGATGGTAACGGACCTGAGCATCTTGGGGATTTAGTTCCATAGCTTGACCAAGGTCTTGAATGGCTCTCCTGTAATCACGGAGTTTGCAGTGAACAATACCTCGATAGCAATAAGCTTGAGCATTTTTTGGGTCAACCTCAAGCAGCCAGTTGAAATCCTCCAAGGCTTCTCGGTATTTGCCTGTGTTAACTTTATTTATTGCTTGATGACAGAAATCTTTAGTCTGCGCTCCACCCAAAGCTAGTATTTGCTGTTGTTGAATTTGATTGATACTATCAAGACAACGACGACAATTTAATTTATCCTTTTGATCTAGGTAGAGCTGAGCTGCTTGTTTAAATGATGCGATCGCAGCCTGATTATCTCCTAACTTACGGTAGGCACTACCTTGAAGCTTACAAGCAGCAGGCTGGTTAGGATTAATTTTAAGTATTTGATTGGCATCTTCTATTGCTCCAGTGGCATCTCCGAGTGCCAATCGAGCCAAACCTCGCCCGAAATAAACTTCAATACTTTCAGAATTGATTTGTAAAGCCTTAGTATAATCAGCGATCGCCCCTTGTTTATCCCCTAAGTCAAAGCGAGCCATAGCTCGTTTATAGTAGGCTTCGGCGAAGTTCGGATTAATCTCTAAGGCTTTGTCAAATTCCTCAATTGCTTCGTTCAAGTCTCCTTGACGAATTTTATCTATTCCTCGGTAGTAAAACTCTGCTTCCATTGCTTCTGACTCTGAATCAACTACCATTCCTACTTTAGTTGGTTTATTATTGTTTTTTTTGTAATGTTGATGAGTAAAATTTGAGAAAATTCATGAGTTTCCCGGATGTGAGTAAAGTTTCCAACTTTCCCTATCTTCTCCATCTTGCTTCTCATTGGGGATCTGGAACTGTCCACCAAGCCAAAGCATAAGCTTGAGACGGCTGATTAACCTGTTGTTGATACTGAACCCGAATTTTGTAGCGACCCTGAGCAGGGACTTGGCAGAAAATATGTTCCACAGCATCCGCTTCACTGATAGAAGCACAGACACTTTTGGTAATGTCCTCTTCTCCCACTGGCATTAAATAGAGGTCAAGATTATTCAAACCGCGATCGCGAAAACTCTCCCCAAAATCATAAGCATCATTATTATTCTCATCCTCTAACTCCACCAAACGGTCCCAAGCCAGAGTCAAGGAGATAAAACTTCCTTCTGCTAGGGGTTTTGTCAACACATAGTCCCGATAAGATGATTTCTCCACAGCACGGTAATCCCAACCCACTGGTGGCACTCCAATGCCACTGGGACTCCATTGGCCTAGTTTAAATTGCTGGTAAGCTCGAAACCCATTTAGATGTCCTGTCCCCATCTGCATATCCAGAGGAATTTTAGGGTCTTGGTAAGCATCAGACTCTAACCAGTGGTGATTATCCTTTGCGCGAATCGTCCGACTCATCCCTAGTAGCATCCCATCACCGAGATCTTGGATTTTGTCAGCAGAATTAAGCAACACTGCCTTCATCACTTCATGGCGTCGGGAATCTGTACTCCAATTCATCCACAAGCGATGCAGCCCGGTATTGGGGGTTTCCGCCCTGAGGGACTGCATCAAGAATAGTTTTTGTTGTCTTGAGCGCAGCTTGCGCAAAGCGGAATCACCAAATTCCTGTAGCAATGCTACAGCACCAGTGATATGGGGAGCAGCAAAACTGGTACCACTGACCTGAGTCACTTTACCTTTGAGGTCATACAACGATATCTTGTTGCCAGGAGCTACCAAATTAATCGAGCGGCGGGAACCAACATTAATTTCTTGCCGAATCAGACGACGACCAATGCCAACTGGTAAAGCACTCAAGTTAGCAAAGTCTACCTTATTAAAAACTCCCTGACGCTTGGCTGTGTATGCTGCATTGATACCATTAAAATTATCTGTTGGGATCGGAATGCCCCCTTTCCCTTGGTTGCCAGCAATCACATACAAGACATCATGCACCCTAGCTGACCAATCGATACATAGAGTTAACAGCGCATTGCCATCCAGCACCGCTTCCTCCCTCGGGTCCCGCTGTAGGGATTCACCAAAACTAAAATTAATTGCCCGCACATCTGAGCCATTTTGCTGAGCAATATGCTGAGCCGCCAGGCACTCTTCTGGTTGTCCACTCCTAGACAGGGAGCCAACTGCTGAAGCGTAGAGTTTTGCATCAGGTGCTACTCCCCGCAAAGCTTTGTCTCGACTAACCATCACAGCTGCTACCATAGCCGCATGTTCATCAACATGGGTATTAGGTTTTGCGGGGGTGTTGCGATAAAATACTCCCGCAGGAGTTACTGTCCGATTCTTGATAGCGGCCTTATCCTTACCAAATAACCCAGGTCTACCAATTTCCACTTGCCCAATGGCAATTTTGCGACCGGTTAAATTATAGGGAGGTTGGTGTAACCGATAGACATTAATACCAGCTTCTGAGATTGATGTATCTAATCCCAAGGCTGGCGCGATTACCGCTGAGATACTTATACCACCCAATAGCCATACCAGTGTTTTTTGGATCGGAGTTTTCATAATTGTTTACACAGAGCGCGTTGATTGATGTCCCACTACTTAGCAATTTCCCAGACACTTCGCTAGATCTAGCTATAGCGTTTCTCATATTTGTGAGGTAAACAGGATTTTCTCCCTGTTCCCTCTTTTCCCCTCCTGGGAGGGGTTAGGGGCTCACAGGGGTAGGTTTTTTACATTTGGGTCGGGAGTCGGGAATCGGGAGTCGGGAATCGGGAGTCGGGAATCGGGAAAAGCGGGAAATGGGGAGAATTCTCCCGGAAACTATTGTGTAGTTTGATACATATTTTGAGGAATTTCTACGTAATCAAAGTACCTACTCGCCCCTTTGTAAAAAACCTACCCTTATGAGGGGGTTAGGGGTGGGTTCCTGTTCCCTGTTCCCTACTCCCTACTCCCTACTCCCTACTCCCTACTCCCTACTCCCTACTCCCTACTCCCTACTCCCTACTCCCTACTGCCGCGCACCCCCAAGGGAGGGGTACCTCACCCAATTGAGAATCCCTATAAAGTATTAAGCTGTGTTTAGATCGATGCAGTTCACTCCCATGAAACTACAACGGACAACTCTGATTTTAGTCATTTCTGCCATCCTCCTGGGGGGAGGTGTATATATTTATGAAATTCAGGGTTCTCAAAAGCGAGAAGCTGCTAAAACCCCTAAAAAACCTATATTTAATTTCACTCAAGACGAGATTCAATCGTTTACTGTTAATAGTGATGACAAGACGTTAGTATTTGAGCGAGCCAGTGAGCCAGAATCGGGTTGGCGGATGAAAAAGCCCAAAGAGGCGACAGCTAGTGATGCGGTTGTTTCCTTTTTGTTGAACTTGCTGGCTCAGGGGAAAAGCGATCGCATTCTGACGGTTAGCCCTGACCAACTTCCAGAGTATGGATTGGACAAGCCCTCAGCAACTATAACAGTGAAACTGAAAAATCAGGACAGTCCGAGGCTGATCTTAGGCAACTTGGACTTTACTCGCAGTTTCCTATATGCTCAAGTCTTACCACTGGATTCCAAATCTGAGCAGTCGGAGGTGCTGTTAGTACCAGTGGACTTTCAGTATGCGGTCTCACGCCCCCTCTCAGAATGGCTGGTTAATCAGGACAAGGCTGAAGAAGACAAGCCATCTGCTGCTGAAAAAACTGACTAGTACCAAATCGTAAGCATTCAGCAATCAGCTATCAGCTATCAGCTATCAGTTATCATCTATCAGCCTTTGGCCTTGGCTCACGGCTGAATGGTTACACCAAATCGACTTTGATAACCTAATTTTTTAGTTCTTGCGGATCTTCCCTTTGTTGTCTTATCAGTTTCTAACTATAGGTGAGGGTAATGGTGAGGGTAATACCCCTCATCCACAGAAGTTAGGTTCTCCGTAGTTTTGATAACAGCTTTGACAGTCAACCGAGGGGTCGCTAGAGTGAAAGTTATCTATACACACATTTTGTGCTCTTCTATTGATAAAGTTAGTTCTAGCAAATGCTAGCCGCAACATCAAATTGATTATTCTCCTAAAAGGATCTTAAACACTATGGATATCCTTCTTAGCATACTCGCCCCAATTGTTTTAGTAGCTTTTGGATACAGCGTCGGTACGACAAAAGTTGTCCAAGAGGGAAATGAAGCTCTAGTAGAACGCTTTGGTAAGTATCGTAAAAAACTAGAGCCTGGTCTTAACTTCAATGTAGTTCCATTTATAGACAAGATTGCCGTAGAAGATAGTACCCGTGAGCAGATTTTAGACATTGAACCCCAGCAGGCAATCACCAAAGATAACGTGCAGGTAGAAGTCGATGCCATCGTGTATTGGCAAATTTTAGATATGTACAAAGCTTATTATGCTGTAGACAATGTTCATGAGGCAATTGAAAATTTAGTTATGACTACCCTGCGTTCTACCATTGGTCAGTTGGAACTAGACGAGACTTATGCCTCTCGAGACAGAATCAATCAGACCTTACTACAACAACTAGATGATGCCTCTGCTGATTGGGGCGTCAAGGTCATGCGGGTTGAGGTGCAAGAGATTAAACCACCCCAGACCATTATCGATGCCCTAGAGAAGGAGCGAGCTGCTAAGAGTGAGAAACAAGCCAAAATTTTACAGGCTGAAGGTACAGTGGAGTCGATCCAAATGATCTCCAAAGCTCTTGAAGAGGAAGCTAATACTCAGAAAGTCCTACAGTTCTTGATCGCTCAACGCTATGTAGAAGCCAATGAAAAATTAGGTGAAAGCAGCAATTCTAAAGTCGTCTTTATGGATCCAAAAGCACTGAGCGAAGCTATGACTGATTTGCTTCAAACTGAATCTGTGGGTCATAGTAATTAGGGCATTGAAACTCTCGGGAAAAGCCCATCAAAGCATATGCGCTATGCCCATTAGCTGATACGCGACACGCTGATAGCTGATAGCTGACGGCTGAATCATTACACACGCCAAATCGCATCAGCAACACGGCAGACATCGAGGAGCTCGCTAACATCGTGTACCCGCAGGATGTCTGCTGAACCGGCAATGGCACTGCAACAAGCCGCAGCAGTTCCCCAAATTCGACCATTGGGGTCTGGTTGATTGATGATGCGTCCAATAAAGCTTTTGCGAGATACTCCTACTAACATCGGTACACCAAGGGCATCAAACCTAGGGAGTTGCCGCAGAATCTCTACACTTTGCTCAGCGGTTTTGGCAAAACCAATGCCTGGGTCAATAATAATATGCGATCGCTTAATTCCTTCTGCGATTGCGGCATTGACCTGCTCCTCCAGGAAGCTATAGATTTCCCCAATTAAGTCTTTATAGTCAGTTAGTTTTTGCATGGAAACGGGGGTGCCTCGGATATGCATTAACACAATGGGTACCCCCAACTGGGCTACGACTGGCAACATGTCTGGGTCAAATGTGCCACCGGAAATATCATTGACCATATCCGCACCAGCTTCTACCGCAGCCTTAGCCACAGATGCTCTAGTGGTATCGACAGAAATCGGTATCTTCACCACTGAACGCATTGCCTCTACCACAGGCACGACTCGTTTGAGTTCCTCCCCTAGGGAAATTTGCTCGGCACCAGGTCGAGTCGATTGACCACCAATATCGATAATATCAGCACCAGCATCTACTAGAGCCTGAGCTTGCCTTAAGGCAGCTTCTGGGGTGTAATATACTCCGCCATCACTAAAACTATCGGGGGTAACGTTCAAGATACCCATGATATAGGTTCGTTTGCCCCACTCAAAAGAATAGTTCTGGATGGTTAATTTTTCTTTATCCATCACTATATAGATCATGGCTAATTGCGAATTGAAAATTGCCCATTGCAATTAACCAATTAACTAACTAACAATTAACAATTAACAATTAACAATTAGCCAATGACTAATTACAACTACTGATAATTGACAATCCTGGCAAAGCTCGCAGGTTCCAAGCTTCCTCCGCCCACCAGTACTCCATCAATTTCTGATTGAGCCATAATTTCATCAATATTCTTGGGTTTGACGGAGCCACCATATTGAATTGGGACATTAGCTTCCTTTAGCTTAGAGCGAATCAATCCAATGATTCGATTCGCTTCTGATGCATCACAAGTGTCTCCAGTACCAATTGCCCAGATCGGTTCGTAAGCAATCACTAAATTTTGCTGGTCAACGTTGACTAGGTCTTTTTCCAACTGCTTGGTAATAATTTCTTCTGTTTCACCAGCATCCCGTTGTGCTTTAGTTTCCCCAACACACAGAATCGGAATCAAACTGTGACGCTGAGCAGCGTGAAGGCGTTTATTAACGGTTTCGTCAGTTTCGCCGAAGTATTGACGCCGTTCACTATGACCAACAATGACATAGCGCACACGAATTTCCTTGAGCATTGCACCAGCAATTTCACCAGTGTAGGCTCCAGCATTTTCCCAGTGGATATTCTGAGCCCCGATCTGTACAGGAGTATTTTGTACATGCTCAGACATCACACCCAAGTCGGTGAAGGGAGCACACAGAACAACCTCCCGTTCTATGGGAGTTTGCTCCAGCTCAGGCAAAAATCCCTTTAAAAACTCAGCGGTTTCCGCTTGAGTTTTGTTCATTTTCCAATTACCAGCTATAACAATTTTGCGCACAGCTTAACTAAATCATCTCTAAACCATAATGCATTATTTAGTGTAAAGCTTTTACTTACGCCAATATCAGAAATGTTTAACTTTTGCTGTTCACTGAGCTGATCAGACGATACTCCTAGGGTAAGTTCAGGGAAGCATCATAAGAGTAAGGTCAATTTATTCCCCCAACTCCCCAGACGCTTCTTACATCTGTTCTCTACAGTCTTGAGAAGCTTCCCTGCTCCTGACGCTTCACCATCATCTAGCTAGCCTAGCTAGGTTATAACGCTGCTGCTTCCCGTGCTGCCGCAGCTTCGTCGGGATGAATGTTCAAACGGGTTAAATTAAGACGACCCTTGTTGTCAATTTCCCGTATTTTGACAACTACCTCATCTCCTACCGCTAACTCATCTTCCACTTTGCCAACTCGATAGTCAGCTAGTTGGGAAATGTGAATCATACCTTCTTTGCCAGGAAGTATTTCCACAAAGGCACCAATGGGAATAATCCGGGTGACACGACCAACATAGACATCCCCTTCATGCAGCTTGCGGGTTAAGCCTTGGATGATATTGATCGCTTTTGTGGCTCTGTCCCCATCCATAGCAGATACGGTAACTGTACCGTCATCTTCAATATCGATTTTTGCCCCAGTTTGCTCGGTAATTCCTTTAATTGTCTTACCCCCTGGACCAATCACGGTACCAATGAACTCTGGATCAATCCTCATGGTTAAGAGGCGAGGAGCAAAGGGTGACATGTCTGTGGAGGGTGTGTCAATCACCGCCAGCATCTTTTCTAGGATATGCAGTCTGGCAGGTTTGGCTTGCTCAATGGCCTGGGCTACCGTATCCATGGACAGACCAGTTATTTTCATGTCCATTTGCAAAGCCGTGATGCCAGTATCGGTACCAGCGACTTTGAAGTCCATGTCACCCAAAAAGTCTTCAATACCTTGAATATCGGTGAGAATGCGGACTTCCTCTCCTTCTTTGATCAAACCCATGGCTGCACCACTAACGGGTTTGGTAATGGGTACACCTGAATCCATCAAGGCCAGAGTTGAACCACAAACTGAGCCCATGGAGGTGGAACCATTGGAGGAGAGCACTTCCGATACCACTCGGATCACATAGGGAAACTCGTGTTGAGGGGGCAACACTGGCACTAATGCTCGTTCAGCTAAGGCTCCGTGACCAATTTCACGCCGTCCGGGCGATCGCAATGGCTTGACTTCCCCTACAGAAAAGGGTGGGAAATTGTAGTGGTGCAGATAGCGCTTCTCATCTTCTGGGTTAAGGTCATCTAGAGTTTGGGCATCTCCAGGTGTTCCCAAGGTAACTGTGGATAGGACTTGGGTTAGTCCTCGGTTGAACAAAGCGCTACCATGAACTCGCTGAGGTAATAGACTGATTTGACAAGAGACAGGACGCACTTGGTCTAGCTTGCGACCATCTACGCGCACTCCCTCTTCCACAATCTGAGTACGCATCAGTTTTTTGGTGAGGCTTTTGAACAGCTTATCGACTAATGCGCTATTTTCCGTAACCGCTACACGGATTGGGTCATCTTCTGTGAGTTGGGCAATTTCTGCTTTGACAGCACTGTCCTTAACCTCATCTAAGGCAACATCCCGACCGTTTTTGTCCAGGTCAAATTGGGAGAGGACAGCTTTAATTTTGTCAGTGGCGCGATCGCGGATAAATTCTTCTAGATTCGAGTCTACGGCTGGGGGTTCGCCAATCACTATGTCAATTCCCAACTCCTCAAGCAGGTCTTGCTGGGCTTTGATCAAGTCTTGTACCGCTTCGTAGCCGAAGTCGATGGCTTCGATTATATCTTGTTCCGGTAATTGATTGGCACCGGCTTCTACCATAATTACCCCTTGTGGGGAACCAGCTACGACTAAGTCCAAGTCGCCGTTTTCGATTTCTTTGTAGGTGGGATTAATCATAAAATCATCCCCGAGTAACCCTACCCGTACAGCTGCCATTGGTCCATAGAAGGGAATGCTGCCCTGCAACACAGCAATCGACGCACCAGTAACTGCCAAAACATCTGGCGGTACTTGTTCATCCATAGACAGGGTAGTTGCTACAATCTGTATATCATCTCGTAGCCAACTGGGAAATAACGGACGCAAGGGACGGTCAATGAGACGGCTAGTTAGGATAACTTTTTCTGGAGGACGGCCTTCCCGCCTGAGGAAACCACCTGGAATCCGACCTGCTGCGTAGAGTCTTTCTTCGTAGTCAACTACCAAGGGCAGAAAATCGACCCCTTCTCGACCAGGGGCACGAGTTGCTGTCACTAAAACTGCTGTATCCCCCGACTGTATCATTACTGAACCACCAGACTGAGGGGCAAGTAGACCTACTTTGAGTCTAATATCCCGTCCATCAAAGGATATTGACTTGTCTATCTCTACCATTTCGGTACTTTTTCCTTCTTTGTTTGATCACTGTTCTCGTTCTGTCGCAATCGTAGCATTTATCACTCGGGGGGGGTGTTAAGTAGGGAGTAGGGAGTAGGGAGTGGGGAGTAGGGAGTGGGGAGTAGGGAGTAGGGAGTCGGGAGTCGGGAGTCGGGAGTCGGGAGTCGGGAGTCGGGAGTCGGGAGTCGGGAGTCGGGAGTCGGGAGTCGGGAGTCGGGAGTCGGGAACAGGGAGCAATGAAAAAATTTATATGATGCACCTGATTAGACTAGGAAACGCTATACTTTTTGATGGTGTTTGGCTAATGGATCAACTCCTTT
This sequence comes from Moorena sp. SIO4A5, assembly GCF_010672005.1. Lineage (NCBI taxonomy): Bacteria > Bacillati > Cyanobacteriota > Cyanophyceae > Coleofasciculales > Coleofasciculaceae > Moorena > Moorena sp. SIO4A5. The sequence continues at coordinate 26,754 of NZ_JAAHHZ010000032.1, forward strand.
ACGCCTACGGTTGCTTTCTTTTTGAAAGTGGCCAGTTTTATTGTGGATTTACCTCAAGGTTTTTTTGAGACTTTAAATATTACTGAAGACTATCACTAATAGCCATAGAGTTTAATTCATAAATAACCCTTTTTTTTAGTTATATCTCCAAATTATTTATCGTTTAATGTCCTAAAAAATAGTAACTAAAAATCGGATATATCCAGTTTTTTTTGATAAGCGAAGAAATCTTAATTGATCGGTGAATTATCTAGAGCTAATTTTGCCTAATAAGCTAAACTAATAATTTGGCTTACTTCATTATAATAACCTCAATTACCTATAGATAGCCTAAATGAATTGTGAGAATTTCTGTTCCCTACTCCCTACTCCCTACTCCCTACTCCCTACTCCCTACTCCCTACTCCCTGCTCCCTACTCCCTACTCCCTACTCCCTACTCCCTTTGTTATAAAATCTATTAATCAGATATGATAGCTGTTAATCCTAAGGGATAAATTCAGCAAATTTGATCGACAAAACCTGGACTAGATAACAGAAAAAGACACAAAAATTATTATGGCAACGTTACATGGCAGTTGGATATCTAGGGAAACTAATGGTCATCTATTTATTTGGGGAGAAACCTGGCGCACGAAGGCGCAGATATTAACTACTGCCAATGAGATGTCATGTCACCCGTTTGCCATGACTGAGGAAGAATTGACGTCTTTTTTAGAGTCTCATCGTCTGTCCATCGGTCAATTTTTAGAGGTGTCTGAGCAGGCTCGTTCAGGTAGTCGTAAGCGTGGCGCTAAACAGGATCACCATCCCTGGCAGTCTCAAATTGTTCTGTTACCTACTGAAGCATCATCCAAAGGTGAGCCAGGTTATCCAGTGCTGTCTAGCAAAGTGTTTTTAGATAGTGCAGACGATAGTGCAGAGGCTGCCCAGTGGGAATTGCAACCATGGCAAGTGCAAGGGGTAAGTCTGGAACCGATGGCAGCGGTAAGATTTCTCCAAGCTTTACCCCTGGGCTCCTTTGAAGTCTCAGACGGCTACCTGGGAGGGGAGTTGCGTTTTTGGTCTCAGGTGATGCGCTGGAGCTTGGATCTGCTGAGTCGGGGTAAGTTTTTACCAGGAGTGTACCGATTGCCTGATGGTAAGGTAAGGGCTTGCTGGCAACCTCTGCTTGATAGTACTACCGATCAAGTCCGTCTAGAAACCTATATCAAGCTCATGCCCTCGGCTTGCTGTGCTTATTCACAAGAGGTTAGTTCTCCACAGTTGACCCTTCAACCTGCAACCGATTTGGTTAAGGCTCAGGAATTGCTACTGGGATTCTTGAGTAGTGTGGTTAATACACAGGTGCGGAATTTTGTCAAGGGTGAGTCGGTGCCAGTAGTAGATTCTCCGATGGTGGAATGGTTGCGATCGCTTTCTTCTAATTTGTCTTCTAATTCAGATAATTCAGAAACCCTAGCCCTAGAGTCAACAACCCTAGGTCGATTAGCGGCAGCACTGTCTACTTGGAACACTCCGGTGCAACAGAATTTAGTGACACCGACGTCCAAGAGGTTGAGGCAAAATCTGTTTCGTACTTGTTTTATCCTGAAACCTCCTACCTCTGATCAAGAGAATTGGAGCTTGGCCTATGGCTTACAAGCGGTTGATGACCCAGACCTGGTGGTGGATGCTGAGACGATCTGGAATTACTCCGGAGAGCGATTGGAGATTAACCAGCGAAGCATTGAACAACCTCAGGAAACGTTCCTGAAAGGGTTAGGATTAGCGACTCGACTCTATCCTCCCATTGAACCTAGCCTACACCAACCCCGTCCTGAGTTTTGTGAGCTAACCATAGTAGATGTGTATGAGTTCATTAGGGCTAGTGCATGGCGGTTGCAAAACAATGGCTTGGGTATTGTGCTACCCCCAGGATTGAAACCAGGCACGGGAGCCAAACGCTTGGGGATTAGTCTTGTGGCGGAAGTGCCACCACAAAAGAAGAATCAACGGTTAGGACTCCAAAGCTTACTGAAGTTTAAGTGGCAACTGGCGATTGGAGATAAAACCATCTCGAAGCGGGAGTTTAATCGCTTGATGGCACTGAAATCACCGCTAGTGGAGGTGGATGGGGAATGGATGGCGTTACAACCGTCTGATGTCCGTGCAGCTCAAGAGATGTTTAAGGGTTCGACAGATAACATGACTCTGTCGGTAGAGGATGCTTTGCGGATCACTACTGGTGATAATAATACCTTGGCAAAACTACCGGTAGTAAAGTTTGAAGCATCGGGAGCGTTGCAAGAGTTAATTACTAACTTACAGGGGAATCAATCCCTGGAGCCGATTCCTCAACCTGCTAGTTTTCAGGGGCAATTGCGACCCTATCAAGCTAGAGGTATGGGCTGGCTGGCGTTTCTGGAACGTTGGGGTTTGGGTGCTTGTCTGGCGGATGATATGGGCCTTGGTAAGACGGCACAACTGATTGCGTTTCTGTTGCATCTTCAGGAAGAAGGTACCCTCAATGGACCCTGCTTAGTGGTATGTCCGACCTCTGTGCTAGGAAACTGGGAACGGGAAGTAAAGAAATTTGCGCCATCCCTGAAAACTATTGTCCATCACGGGGATAAACGCTCGAAAGGGAAAACCTTTGCTAAGGCAGTTAAGACTAAGCAGGTGATCATTACTAGTTATTCCTTAGTACATCGGGATGCCACTACCCTGGATGGGGTGGAATGGCAGGGGGTGGTGCTGGATGAAGCTCAGAATATTAAGAATCCTAGCGCTAAGCAATCCCAAGCGGTGAAGCAACTTTCCACTAGCTTTCGGATTGCCTTAACCGGTACTCCCGTGGAAAATCGGTTGTCGGAATTGTGGTCAATTATCGATTTTCTCAATCCTGGGTATTTAGGCGATCGCCAATTTTTCCAACGTCGATTTGCTGTACCCATTGAGAAGTTTGGCGACCGGGATTCCTTGCAGACCATGCGATCGCTAGTGCAACCCTTTATCCTCCGTCGCCTCAAAACCGATAAGTCTATTATTCAAGATTTGCCCGAAAAGCAGGAAATGAATGTTTTTTGTGGTCTTTCCGCAGCCCAAGCTACGGTTTATCAACAGTTGGTGGATGATTCTTTAGCACAAATTGAAGAGGCTGAGGGGATTAAGCGCAAGGGCATGATTTTGACCTTGTTGTTGAGACTCAAGCAACTGTGTAATCATCCTGCTCTGTTGGAGAGTAAAGGGAAAAAGACGAAAGGGAAAACGGGAGATAATTCGTTGATGTCTAGCCAGCAGTCGGGTAAGTTACGACGGTTGGAAGAAATGTTAGAAGAGGCGATTTCTGAGGGAGACCGTGGCTTAATTTTTACCCAATTTTCGGAATGGGGGAAATTGCTGAAACCCTATTTAGAGGAAAAATTTGGCAAGGAAGTGTTATTCCTCTATGGCGCAACTCGTAAGAAACAACGGGAGGAAATGATTGATCGCTTCCAGAATGACCCCGATGGTCCATCCATATTTATTCTGTCTCTGAAAGCGGGTGGCACTGGATTGAATTTAACGAGAGCTAATCATGTGTTTCATGTGGACCGCTGGTGGAATCCAGCCGTGGAAAATCAAGCCACTGACCGCGTCTTTCGGATTGGTCAAAAACGCAATGTTCAAGTCCATAAGTTTATCTGTACTGGCACTGTAGAAGAAAAGATTAATGACATTATTGAAAGTAAGAAACAGTTAGCGGAACAAACTGTTGATGCTGGAGAAGATTGGTTGACGGAAATGAATACGGAACAATTGCGGGATTTGGTTTTGCTTGACCGGAGTGCGGTTATTGATGATTAGGAAGTAGGGAGTAGGGAGTAGGGAGTAGGGAGTAGGGAATAGGGAACAGGGAACAGGGAACAGGGAACAGTGATAATATTTGACTATTTTAGTGCTTAAATTGATTGTTATCACTGCCGTTACAAAGTTTTTTTGTACTGGTCAAAGTATCAGTATAAGTCTTCAAAAGTCCCCCTTATTAAGGGGGATTTAGGGGGATCTGAATCCTTATTAAGGGGGATTTAGGGGGATCTGAATCCTTATTAAGGGGAACCAACAGGGAATCAGAATCAGGAATGAAGAAAACTGACATACTCCCTTTCTACTCCCTACTCCCTGTTCCCTGTTCCCTGTTCCCTGTTCCCTTGGCGCAGCCCTATAATTTGCTTACCCTTCATGGTCATTTGCCGCAATAGAAGCAAGGGGCTTGATCGTTTTCAAAATCTGATCACCCAGGGTTGCTTCGGCTAGTTCAAGCTCATAATGTTGTTGGAGGTTCAACCAAAAGTGGGGAGTAGTACCGAAGTATCTGGCTAGCCTCAGGGCTGTATCGGTAGTAATGGTTTTTTTGCCGTTTACGATGGCATTGATCTGTGTTATGGGTACATGGATATCCTTAGCCAGTTGATTCTGGCTGATGCCGAATGGTTTGATAAATTCTTCTAGAAGAATGTCACCGGGAGTAATAGGGGGAAATTTGGTAGTCATTAGTGTTTAGTTGCCTAGAGTGGGTAAATTACTATTATCTATAATTCTTAAAATAATCGTTTTGATAACAATATTGATATTATATATCTAAGTTTTAATTTATTTTTTAATTGTTTTACCCTGAAGTAATCTTAATTGAATTCGTAAAAAGTATAAACGGTAAGAGCTTCTTGTACATAAAAAAATACAAGTTTACTATTCTGTAATTTCTGACCTTTGATTCGGTGATAGTAAGCAATTAATACCAAATCCTGTTCCCATACCCCCCTTATCCCCATAGTCATAGATTACTGGCATACAAAGATTTGGTCTATTTTTATAAAGGGGTTTTGACAAACGGATTTGGTATAAAAGCCTTAAAGGTATAAACGGTAAGAGCTTCTTGGTAACAAGTGATAACTTTTTCTATATTCTGTGCTTTCTGACCTTTGATTCGGTTACGGTAAGCAATACTGAGATTATTTTGTGTATCTGTCCAATATTCGGGAAATGCGTTAAAGGTATAAACGGTAAGAGCTTCTTGGTAATAAGCGATCGCTTTTTCTATATTCTGTGATTTCTGACCTTTGATTCGGTTACGGTAAGCAATACTGAGATTATTTTGTGTATCTGCCCAATATTCGGGAAATGCGTTAAAGGTATAAACGGTAAGAGCTTCTTGGTAACAAGCGATCGCTTTTTCTATATTCTGTGCTTTCTCACCTTTGATTCGGTAATAGTAAGCATTACCGAGATTATTTTGTGTCATTGCCCATTTTTCGGGAAATGCGTTAAAGGTATAAACGGTAAGAGCCTGTTGGTAACAAGCGATCGCTTCTTCTATATTCTGTGCTTTCTCACCTTTGATTCGGTAATAGTAAGCATTACCGAGAGTAGTTTGCATCATTGCCCAATCTTCGGTAAAAGCCTCAAAGGTATAAACGGTAAGAGCTTCTTGATAACAAGTGATAGCTTCTTCTATATTCTGTGCTTTCTCACCTTTGATTCGCAAAAGGTAAGCAATAGCGATATTATTTTGGGTTCTTGCCCAATCTTCGGGAAATGCCTCAAAGGTTATGACGGTAAGAGCCTGTTGGTAACAAGTGATCGCTTCTTCTATATTCTGTGCTTTGGGACCTTTGATTCGGTCAGAGTAAGCAATACCCAGATTATATTCTGTCCTTGCCCAATCTTCAGGAAATGCCTCAAAGGTATAAACGGTAAGAGCCTGTTGGTAACAAGCGATCGCTTCTTCTATATTCTGTGATTTCTCACCTTTGATTCTGTAATAGTAAGCAAAACCGAGATTATTTTGTGTGATTGCCCAATCTTCGGGAAAAGCGTCAAACTTTCTGACCGTAAGAGCCTGTTGATAACAAGCGATCGCTTTTTCTAAATTTTCAGCTTTGTCCCCAACAATACGATTACTATAAACAGCACCAATATAATATATAGTTTGCGCCCATTCTTGGGATAGAGTTTCCCGGGGACGTAATTGTAAAACAGTTTCTAATCCAGTAATAGCTATTTCTAAATTATTGGCACTTTTTCCTAAATTATATTGAACAATATCAATACAAAGGCTTTCTACGATTCCGGCAATTGCTTCTTTTTCTTCAGGATTTAGTTCCGCACAAGTCTTAAGGAGCCACTGTTCTAAAATTTTTGCAAAAGAGTTATTTAATTTATCATAATTAGATTCAACAACATCATGAATAGCTTGTAAATCACCATCATTTTCATACTCTAGTAAGAGTAGCTTTTTCAACAAATCATAATACTCGTCAGTACTATGAACTATATCTTGAGATACCTCCTGTGGTTTTTGCTGCTCAATATTAGCTTGAAAGGGAGTATAATATTGAAGCAAATCAATATCTTTATCTACAGGAAACTCGATTACTCCAGAACGCCAATCAAAAAAATCAGGAGCACGACGGACTAAATACTTTAAGGTATATTTTCTGACGGTAAACACTAAGCAGCAATTAAAATCATCTCTAAATCTTTCCCGTTGCCAATTTAGATGACCTAATAAGCTGGCTAAAGCCTCTCTTTGATACGCTTTTTTAGGGTTTTCAAGGGTACGTTTAATATAATCGTCTAAGGCTAAAGACTTTTCAAGGCCACTAACAAATAAAATATCAATGGGATTGTCGTTAACCTTTTCCTCAATCAAATCATATAAATTATAAATAGAATGGTCTAGCTTTAAAACCTCAACTGTTTTATCAATAATATCTTGTTTAATTTCTTCAATAATTCTTTTTTCTTGTACAGGAGTACACCGCACAAATAAAATTCCAAAGCCTTCACGCCAAGATAAATCGCGTTTTAACCTCAGATAGGATTCTTGTTCATCTGATTTAAATTTTTGTGACTTTGATCTCGACATTGTACTCATTTATTAGCTATCAGCTATCAGCTATCAGTTGTCAGCTATCAGCTATCAGCTATCAGCTATCAGCTATCAGCTATCAGCTATCAGCTATCAGTTATCAGTTTATGTGCTACGCACACGCTACGCGAACAGTTATCAGTTTATGTGCTACGCACACGCTACGCGAACAGCTATCGGTTGGCTATGGCAACGCTAATTTATGTGCTTATTATGAATAAAACAAGTAAGCATTCGTTTAATCGGAGTTATGGAAAGCTGACTGCTGACCGCTGACTGCTGAATGCTCACTATTAGTTAAATCACGAAGAGCAGATTTAAATTCAGATGTCCCTTCAATTAAAGGGTGAACATCATACCAACGCACAGGATTACCGTCTGCATCAAACTCTCGATATTCCAACACACAACGACGGAATAGCAAACTACGATAGTCTTCATCATTAGGGATAGACTTAGAAACAGAAACTTCAGCTAATTTTTGCCATTCTTCAGAACTAACCGCATTACGATAGGTGCTATCTCTGGCATCACTAACCGCCCGTCTCACTATTTTTGTAGTAATCGGAAAATCATCAATATAACGCATTACTGACTGCATTAATAGCATCAACTCTCGCACATGACCACCAGTCATAGCACAAAGCTCAATGCGAGTATCTTGACTATCAAAGATTTGTGTATCAATATCAATCGTAGAGTCAACTAAGTGAATCCTTTTTTCAATAACTTCTTTTAATTTATCTAATCCTTGTGAATAGGATTCATTCTGACGGTTTTTTACCATAATCATTGGTAACACTTGAGGAGTATCATAAATATTTCTTAATTCAGTAGCTTGACTGGAATAGGCTAAGGAAATTGGTACTGTATAAACTACGTGACAATTCAACGCTGTTAACTGACTGCTATAATCAAGAAATATTTCCTCGTGACTTGTTCTGTCATTGCCTTTTTCCAGGGGGATGATTCTATCTAAGTTATCCGCGATCACAACTATGTTGGATTTTTCCTCAGGTAATCTATGTTGAGCATCTTTAATAAATTCATTTAACGCTGTAATCAACGATACACTATAATTATCAACCTGTTTTCTAATGGTTTCACGGCTACTAGGATTTCGTCTTAAGGTTGTGGTCAATTTACTAAAAATCTGAATTTGAGCTTCAACCGTTAATTTGTCAAATTCCACCTCGGATAACGCCAAATCCTTTAATTCAGTCCACCGAGACTCTAACCAATTTAATAACGGATTTGGAGCAGCATACTCTTTAAGTTTATCTAAAATATTACGAGTACAAGCTAACAGGATATCTGTATATTGAGCATCGATTTCATCAATATCTCCTTCCGTTGCTGGAAAATAAACCACAAAGCAGCCATTCTTCTGCAAATAATCTTCCAGACGCAATAACTCCGTTGATTTCCCCACACCCCGATGTCCAGTATAAAGTTGACAAGTCGCTTGGTCTGAAAAGAGGATAGTTTTACCAATTTCCCGAAAAATATTGTCATCTCCCCTGACTTCACTACAGTTTACATAAGCTGGATCGTTGGCTGGTAAGGGATAAAATGGTTGAAATTTATTGTAGATTTTTTTGATTAAGCTCATGGGGGGTGATGTGTATAAAGGGCTGATAATTTTTTTAGGGAGCAGGGAGCAGGGAGCAGGGAGTAGGGAGTAGGGAGTAGGGAGCAGGGAGTAGGGAGTAGGGAGTAGGGAGTAGGGAGTAGGGAGTAGGGAGTAGGGAAGATGGAAACAATTAAATGGCAATTGCCCTATGGCTGCCTGGTAATGATCCTATTATAAAATAATATATTGCGGTTTTTAATTAGGTGAGGTATACAATTTAGGGATTTTAGGAAACAGGGAATAGCGATGCAGAGGTGCGACCCGTGGCGAATTTAATTCGCCAACGGAAAGCGCACCTAAGCGGTCTTGGGGGTTTCCCCCATGAGCGACTGCATCAAGACGGGAACAGGGAACAGTTCGTAGGGTGGGCAAAATGATATTATCTAGAATTTTTAAAAGAACCAAAGAGTTTTTGCCCACCCTACTTACAAATAATCAACGGCTTTTTGCCCACCCTAAAAGAAGTTGCGTAGGGTGGGCAAAATGATAGTATCTAGAATTGTTCAAAGAACCAAAGGCTTTTTGCCCACCCTACTTACAAATAATCAACGGCTTTTTGCCCACCCTAAAAGAAGTTGCGTAGGGTGGGCAAAATGATAGTATCTAGAATTGTTCAAAGAACCAAAGGGTTTTTGCCCACCCTACTTACAAAGAATCAACGGCTTTTTGCCCACCCTACAAGCTTTGCTGACTGGCTAGTTTATTAGTTGCGTAGGGTGGGCAAAATGATAGTATCTAGAATTGTTCAAAGAACCAAAGGGTTTTTGCCCACCCTACAAGCTTTGCTGACTGGCTAGTTTATTAGCAACAAGTACTAGTTAATGAGAAACTAGTACTCGTTAGGAAGAAACGGGTACCCATTTGTTACACAGCAGTACTCGTTTACAAGAAAATAGTATTGGTGTGTGAGAAAATAGTACTCGTTAGGAATAAATGGGTACTGGTGTGTTAAAAGTGATTACCTGGTCTGGTCTATTGTTAAGCCTATTGCCTATTGCCTATTGCCTATTGCCTATTGCCTATTGCCTATTGCTTACTCCCTGCTCCCTAAAAGCCCAGACGTTGTACCTAACAGCAATTGCAAACCGCTGTATTGATAATTGTGATATTTTTGCCATCATGGAAGTAACTCCTATTTAGGTGGGAGGAAAACCGCGCTGGCGTCGGTTAATGGTTTGAACCAGCGCGGTTATTAGTCTCAGTCTCAATATCTATAGTATAGATAAATCCTGTAAAAAATGCAAGTATTAATTTAGTTTTTTACATTTATTTACAAAGACAATTTGTAGGTATTGATGGATTTAAGTATGGATAAATATTGATAGCAATGTAAGTCTATTTTAGGGCATTTGTTTATTTAAAAGCTAACGATAACGTTATAGTATTGCTTTTTTTATTAACTTTAAAATACTCAAAAAAAAACCTTTAAAAACCCTTGACAAATATTTGTATAATCATTACAATAATACTTGTCAACAAATTGAATCTTTGACCTATGTCAGAATTTACTCCAAACTCCAACAAACAACCCGTTAAGCACATCTTGAAGGGTTCTCGTAAAGCAGTACTCAACACGATGTACGCCCTTTATGGTCTGCGCTATGCGGAAATTTCCGAGTGGAGTCCTCTGCAGCCCACTGAGGTTCCAGGGGAATTCATTACTATCATGACCAAGTACTTGTTGTTGCCATAACACCTTAAATTTCTGGGGGGGTTTCCCCCCCTTGGCCAATCCCATCGGATCACATCCGGATTGGTTTGGAAACTTCTGACATAGGTGATTGAAATAGCCGTGGATAGTATTTCTGCGGCTATTTTTTTTTGTTTTGGAATATATAGAGAATTTAGAATAGAGAATTTAGAATAGAGAATTTAGAATAGAGAATTGGGAATCGGGAATCCAATACTGGTGGTTCAGTAAGCCTGTACTCCAACATCATCAAAGTATGATAAAATTAATAAATGGTGTTTCATAGCTATCAGGTATACAGGATTTTTTACCTCTTGCCTGCTCCCTACTCCCTACTCCCTACTCCCTGTTCCCTTTGCTATAAAAAAATGCAACTAGAAGACTATTTTGACTTCCTCAGTGTGGACGATATTCGTATAAAAGGCACAAGAATAGGAATAGAAACTATTCTCTATGATTATATCCATCGTGCCCGCACTCCTGAAGAAATTGCCGAAACCTATCCATCCCTAAATCTAGAACAGGTTTATGCTACTATTCTTTATTATCTACACAATAAAGAAATGGTCAGCCAATATGTTGCTGACTGGTTAGAGTGGAGTCACCAGCAACTGAAAGCACAGCAAATAAACCCCTCGACCTCTGCCCTGCGATTGCGGAAGTTGAGAGCAGAACGAAAAGTAATCAAAAAAGCTGATGACTCTCAACTATCTATTGGATGAAAATGTCAATCCTGCTTACAAAATCCAATTGACCCGGAATTCTCCTGATTTGGTGATGTGGATTGTTGGTGAACCGAATACTCCTGCAAGAGGAACGTTAGACCCCCAAATTCTGAAATGGTGTGACGAGTATGGTTTTGTGCTGGTAACAAATAATCGTAAATCTATGCCTACCCATTTAGCTGATTATATTGCAGAAGGGAATCACATACCAGGAATCTTTATTCTCAACACCAAGTTAAGTATGGGAGAAAATATTGATGAGCTGGTTTTTCTAGCTGAGGCATCTTTTGAAAACGAATATCAAGACCAAATTATTTATCTTCCACACAGTTATAGCGTTTAGCAAAGGTCTTTCGCCGATTGAGAAAGCTTATCTGGATATAGACTCCACCAAATCAAAGCGCAAGTATCGAGAACAATTTTAACACTTCTCCCCATTCTTCTATTGTAGGAGTTGTTAAATCCTCAAAATACTTGACTTTACCGCGCATTTTTCCAAATAACTGTTCTGTTGAGGATAAATTACCGTATTTAGAAATTATCACCACTGGTTTGCCCCGATCAGTGACTACAATTTCTTCCCCTTCTGACTCTACAAGCTGCAATAACTCCAGCAGTTTGCTTTTCAGTATACTTTTTGAAATTGTTTTCATTATGAAACTAGTAACGGAGTTAGGTAACACTAAAATTATATCACATTTACATGGTTTTTCATAGCTATCAGCTACACAGGATTTTTTACCTCTTCCCTGTTCCCTATTCCCTGTTCCCTGTTCCCTAAAAAACCATAAATATGTACCTGGACAAAAATAAACCTCACTTCTTGATGCAAAGCGCGAGTGGGGGAAACCCCCTGTTCCGAAGCTGCATCGCTGTATTAACTTGTGTAAAGTTGCCAAAAATCGGTCTGCTCCCTGCTCCGAACGCGGGGCGCGTTCGGAGCAGGGACTTCGGAACAGGGAAGAGCGAAAAAATAGTGCTTACCTGATTAGACTAGAAACAGCTATAGTGCTAATATAAGCATTTGTTGCCTACTCCCTACTCCCTACTCCCTACTCCCTACTCCCTGTTTTCTTTGCTATATAAATGACAAACTACGAAATCGAAACCCAAGAATGGTGGGTAGAACGTTGGAATGACTTACTCAATTCCTATCGCTTCAAAAAGCGTTTGGAACGGGGACGTATCTATGCCAAAGAAGGCAATATTCTCAGTATTGACTTTCTAGGACCACAAGTAGTCGCCAAAGTTCAAGGAACTGCTCCGGAGCCCTATGAATTAACCATTTCCATCGAACCCTTTACCGAGGAAGACTGGAATTATGTGGTGCAAACCCTAGCAAGTAAAGCAATTTACTCAGCTCAGTTATTAGCAGGAGAAATGCCCCATAATATCGAAGAAGTCTTTACTGCCAATGGTTTAAGTTTATTTCCCTTCACCCTCTCCGACGTTCGTTCCCAGTGCAATTGCCCCGATCCCAAAAATCCTTGTAAGCATATCGCAGCAGTATACTATGAATTAGGCGATCGCTTCAGCGAAGACCCCTTTGTTTTGTTCCAGTTGCGGGGAAGCACCAAAGAACAAATCCTTGATGCCTTGCGTAAATTACGGAGTGGTCAAACAGAGGAAACTTCCGCCACAGAGCAGCCATCCTCAATCCCAAATCTCACGTCTGCTGATCAAAACCCTGATCAAAACACAGAAGAAGGGGAATCAGCCATCGGCGATCCTGAAACCTCAGTCAATATTCAGCAATTTTGGCAATACGATCAGCCCCTCGATTCTTCCCTCGTGGTAATTGCACCACCAACAGATAGTGGAACCGTCCTCGATGTCTTAGGAACAATTCCTCTAGGAGCAGCTGACCCTCGTGTGATGCAGTATCTCAAAGGAATTTATCAGATAGTCAGCCAGCAGGCGGTAATTTCAGCATTAAATCGAGATAGTTAATAGGGTAATAATTTAGTTCCTGTTGGAACTAATGTGCCTATTTAAGCTATCAGCTATCAGCTATCAGCTATCAGCTATCAGCTATCAGCGTTCAGCATATGCTTATGATGCGCTTTTCCCCAGACTTTTAATTCTGTAAAATCTCGAACTATTAAATTATCCCAAATGAAGTTTATTTGAAGCATTCGGCTGACCACTGACCACTGACCACTGACCACTGACCACTGACCACTGACCGCTGACCGCTTAATGCTAACAAGACTTCTGAGCCACCCCCTTATACATATAGCCCATAATCTTAGGAAATTTTGGTTCATAAAACTCTTCTAATGTCAGAATCTGGAAATGGTTTTCAACCAGCTGCTTGATATTACGATTTAGATGACAGCCATCCGCAATAATCTTTTGTACAGGAGTCAAGCGATTTTGCCAAACCTGAACCTTAGACTCATCACTCATGCCATGCTCAATAAAAAAGAACTTTCCCCCTGGTTTTAGCACCCGATAAATTTCCTGTATAGCCTGATTAACCTTAGTAATACTGCACAATGTCCAGGTGCTAACTACACTATCAAAGCTATGGTCAGCCATCGGTAAATTTTCCCCATTCAGTACCCGAAAATCAACATTAATTTCCGATTCATCAATACGTTTTTTTGCTACGGAATCCATCCCAGGATTAACATCAATAGTTGTAAGTTTTTGCAGGTGCTTGGGGTAATAACTTAAATTTAATCCTGTGCCAAAGCCAATTTCAAATACTTGCCCAGACACCTGAGATAAAACCTCTTGACGATACTTGGTTAAGACCGGGTCAGACATAACCCAGTCCAGAAATCGGGGAAAAATTAACTCTGAATATAAACTCATGCTCCAATTACCTTGGGATAACCTTGAATTGGCACTCATGATCAATTATATATATAGAGAGCAATTCTTAATTAGGTGAGGGACAAAATCCTGGGTTAATGGGAGTAGGGAGTAGGGAGTAGGGAGTAGGGAGTAGGGAGTAGGGAATAGGGAATAGGGAATAATGAAAAAATTATGTGTACCTTATTACTATGAGAAACCCTATATAAATTATAGTAGTAAACATAAATATGAGCGTGCAGGCTACCGGGTGAAGTATGACAACTATATTTGATTGGATTAATCAATTCCGAAATGCTTGGGGTGACAACTTCCAGGCAGTGGGTGATTTGGTTCTTTACGCCTGGATGATAAGTTTTGTCAATTTAGTCTTATGCGGGGGAGCACTCAACGAAAAATTTGGTATCCAACCCCGCACCTGGCTCGGGCTAGTTGGTATTTTGTTTTCACCCTTCTTGCACAAAGACTGGAAACACTTAATCGGAAACACTATTCCGTTTGCGATCCTTGGCTGTTGGGTATTGTTACGAGGAACCGATGATTTCTGGGTCGTGACCTTGGCGATAGTCTTGATTGGTGGTTTGGCTGAATGGCTAGTTGGTTCACCTAACACTGTCTCTTATGGCGCAAGCGGTGTAGTTTTTGGGTATGTAGCTTTTCTGATCGCACAGGGGTATTTAGAAGGTAAGCCCCTGTTAGTCATAGGTTCTAGCGCTATCGGTGGTCTCTATGGTTTTACACTCAGAGGTTTATTTCCTGGTGAAACAGGGATCTCCTGGCAAGGACATTTATTTGGCTTCCTGGCAGGTATGCTTGCAGCCAGCTATCTGGACACGTTTCGGAATATGTTTCTTTGACACTCCCCGTCCTTGAAGGACGGGGATTCTTTCTTCATAGGGGTTCCAACGAACTTACCCTCGGAAAGTTTACACCGTCTGCCCGGCGGTGTTTGAAGAGAGAATTTTTAAATTCTGCCCATCATCAATTTACCCAGTTTTGAGCCTTACTGGTCAAATGGTCTGGCTCCTGGCCGTAGGTCCGGTAAAAAAAATCCCCGCTAGCGGCCAGACTAACGGGGTGTGCTTTTCTCTTTGTGTTCTCAATTATTATTATTGGCTAATCATGTATGATTTGGTGTTGGCCTAATGTCAATTTTTGGTGTGATTTCATATAAATTTTTATAAACTTGCTTGTTTTGGTCGATCTAGTCAATCTGAGCATCAAGTGATCTAAGCGCAAAAAACTCCACTAGCCTGATACTAGTGGAGGCAGGGTGTGTTATTCGTCAACTTCATTGTAGATATGCGATGTTTGTGATCTGGTTTGCTGAATGTATGGTTTTGTATTTGATTTAGGTTGTTGCTCAGCAGAATCTGGAGTATAGTTTTTAATCAAATTTTAATATAATAGCATAAAAATTGTGGCTGTCAAGGGCAAAAAATCTGGACGATCAGTAATTTATGGTAATATTTGCCTAAACTTGACTATAATTACCTATGATACAACTAGCCTTTTGTGCAGCGCTTTCTGGCTATGGATAACAGAAAAGCCAACTTAAAAGACTACAGATATGTAAGGGACAAAAAAAATACCGAAAAGTCCAGAAGTGTAGCGCTTAAAACCTTCACAATTTATGAAATCATGACTCTTGGATAACGTTGGTTATGTGTAAATTAGGTTATTTAGACTGGTGAACACCAGGATTATAGCAGTCGCCAGGGCAGGCGCGGACATTACAAAAGTCTCAAACCTAAGTAAGCGCAAGAGTTTGACTTCTGACTTCTGACTTCTGACTTCTGACTTCTGACTTCTGCTATAGATCGTCATTCCCCATTACCGATTACCCATTCCCGGTAGCAAAAACCGTAACTAAAGGAACCGAATTATCCTGTAATGGTCATATTAGAACAGGGTATTAGCAACGGAGACGATCAAATGAACCATCAAATGCTTAGTCGTATAGCCACTGTTATGGCAGTCAGCATCCTGCTTACAGGTATATTGGGGTGTGTGTCGGAAAAAACCAATGCCCTTGACCCTATGCCTAACTCCGAACCAAGGAAAGAATCAATTTCAGCTGACCAGCAACCAACTCTAGACGTAGATACCAATCTTGTAGACGCTAATACTAAATTTGGCTTCAAGCTATTCTCAGAAATTCTCAAGCAGGACACTAACAAGAATATTTTTGTCTCTCCCACCAGCATCGCCATTGCCCTAGACATGGCTTACAACGGTGCCAGCGGCGAGACTCAAGAGGCGATGGCAAAAGTCCTAGAATTAGAGGGATTAAGTCTAGATCAACTCAACCAGGGAAATAACGCCTTAAAGGCTAGCTTGGAAAATGCTGACCCTGATGTTCAGCTGTCCATTGCCAACTCCCTGTGGGCTAACCAAGGCATTGACATCAACCCCAAATTTATTAAAAACAACCAGAAATTCTACGAAGCAGAGGTCACAGAACTTGATTTTAGTAGTGCCAAGGCTGCCAAAAAAATTAACCGTTGGGTCAAAAATAACACAAACGGCAAAATTAAAACGATTGTCGAACGCACTCAAGCGGATGATTTACTCTTCTTAATCAATGCCATCTATTTCAAAGGCAGCTGGACCAGAGAATTCGATAAAAGTCAAACGTCTGATCAAGCTTTTTATATCTCTGATTCAAACCAAAAGCAACACCCAATGATGTATCAGTATGGGAAGTATAAGTACTATGAAAATGATGCCTTTCAAGCTGTAAGTATTCCCTACGGTAAAGAACGGCTGAGTTTGTATGTTTTCTTACCCCGTGAAGGGAGCAGCTTGGCAGAATTTCAACAACAACTCACAGCGGAAAACTGGCTACAATGGATGAAAGAGTTTAGGTCTCGGGATGGGTCAATTCGGCTACCCCGCTTTAAATTTGAATACGATATTAAACTCAACGATTCCCTAAAAGCTTTGGGGATGGATGTAGCGTTTACCGATAAGGCGGATTTTTCTAATCTGACCTCTGAATCAGCAGCGATTAGTCAAGTCAAGCACAAAACCTTTGTAGAAGTTAATGAAGAAGGCACAGAAGCAGCGGCTGCTACTTCTATCGGTATTGTTACTACTTCCATTAGTATAGATCAACCATTCAATCTAGTGGTTAACCGTCCTTTTTTCTGTACTGTTCGGGACAATAAAACTGGAGCAATTTTGTTCATGGGTTCGATTGTGGAACCGTAAGCTATTAGCTATTGAATTAGTGTGAAGGTTGAAAGTTAAAGGTTGAAAGTTAAAGGGTAAGCATGCAGCTATCAGCGAACAGCGTAGCGTCATCGGTGCTTTTGAATAAAATAAGCTGACCGCTGACCGCTGACCGCTGACTGCACCTCAAGTAGCTTGCGTGGCACAGGCTTCTAGCCTGTGAGGTAGCGCATATGCTTACGTTAAAGCTTCAAAAGATAACCTTTAACCTGGTAACCTAGTTAACCTTAGGCAGGTAGCTTGAATAGAATTGCATCCCAAATAAAGTATCCCTCACGTCCATATAATAGTGACGAGGGATCAGCAACACTCTGCTGACCAGAAGGACTTACTTTCTTAATTTCTGGATAATCGTTGTCCCACAACACTTTCCACTGACCAGAAACATCCAGTTCCTGCATTCCTAAATTTAATCCATAAGCGATCAGTTCTTGTTGGTTATTGTGCTCGAAGTTGATCGCATACAAGTTAGACTCGGAGGATCCTTTCACCACCGGTACCACCCCTGCTGGCTGATAGGGACCGTTGATCTGTGGCGAGACAAAATGGTACAGGCTGGAGTCAGTAATCGAGGCAGCGTCATCACCAAGTTGCTCAAGCCAACGGGGATCCACATGTTGCTTCATCACAGAGAAGAACATGTGCCACATTCCTCCTTTATAGTAAACGTGGCTTCGTTCACACTCGTAAAAGAGACCTTGCTCACCTTCATCGGTCATGAAATGAGGAAACAGGGCTGGTGGCAAGAGTGTATAGGGTCCTTCGAGTTGATCTGCTACTGCTAGACCAATACAGCCTTTCTTGGGTTGGGAATTTGTCTTGGCAGCAGCAGATAGAAACATCCAATACTTGCCTTCGTGAAAGATGGGGAAAGGATCCCGCAACTGGCGGTGACGTTGGTCTGGCATCAATGGATGGTCGGAGTAATCGTAGTATTTCTCCCAATCAAGAAATTCGATCAGTTGGGGAGCTTGCCAATCAATCTCGTGATTATCCCTAATGATTCCCTTACAGAAGCCAATATACTCATGAAGCAAATTAGGACGGTCTGGAGATCCACCGTAAAAGAAATACAGGGAATTTTCGTTTACCAACCGTAAGCTTCCTGCTAGAAGGCGAGAGCTTCGCCAGTAGTCATCCCGGTCTGGCTGAAACACAGGACCTAAGTGCTTAATTACAGACAAATCTTCACTAAGAATAGCCCCACCCATTTCCCCTCTCTGCCAAGGCACTCCCTCTAAATCCTTTCCTCCTTGAAGGTAAAGCAGGAGATATTTTGAGAGAGCTGTTTTACTTGGAGCAGGTTGATGAGGCGTTGTCTGGATGCTGATATCATGGTTGAACAGTTGCTCTAAGGTCGCAGCGTCGCTCCTGCCGTGATCGAGTTGTTGTATCATCAGCTTCTGCTTAAGATATTTTTAGTTTTGTTAAGGAAATATTACTTTATTAAATCAATCTATTATTTTTTTGACAAGGGGATCCATCAAATTGCAGGGATATGGGGCACAATCTCAGTATAAATACTGAGAATTTCCCAAGGATTTGGGATCGCCAAATCTGCTCCACATATAATACTTAATGCTACATTAAGATTACGCGATCTAGGCTCTTATCGGTAGGCTTGCTAATGGTAAGCATCAAGGTATAGGCTGAGATCTTATCTAGAGGCTGCAAGCCTTAGAACCCTAAAATTAGGGTTTGGCTTCGAGTTTGGCTTCGAGTTTGGCTTCGAGTTTGGCTTCGAGTTTGGCTTCGGGTTTTCCTTTCAGCTGCGTAAGTCCTAGTGTAAGCATTCAGCGGTCAGTGGTCAGTGGTCAGTGGTCAGCGGTCAGCGGTCAGCTAACTTAACAGAAATTAAAGCAATGCTTACCTGTTTTATTAAAAAGCTGAGAGCTGAGAACTGAGAGCTGAGAGCTGAGAGCTGATAGCTAAATGCTTACATCCTAGTAATCTCACCTTAGTTAAATCTTCGTCTATGTCTTCACAAGTTAAAGATTTGATTTTGATCGCAATCAATCAGCAATTTGGCTAGTGACATTTTCCCAACACTATTTGTTATCTTGGAATAAGTTTGGTAGTGATAGGTAAAAAAGCGAGTACAGACCTCGCTTAAATGGTATAGCCTTAACCTATTCTGAATCAATATTAGGAATTACGTAGTAACTCTCTGATTATCTGATTAGAGGGTAATTTAGCAATTAAAACACTATGCTTTACTATGCTTTGAGCGGTCAACAGTGATGGTATTTGCTGATAGCTAAATCAAACTCAAACTTTATGCCCGTCCAAAGTATAGATATAGTTTTCACTCCTATCAGTACGTAATTCCTCACTAGTTTAATGTATTCAGGAAAAAAAATTGGCTTGGATACATAGACTATTGTTTAATCATTAGGCGTTGCTTCTATAAATTACACAATAATTAGTTAGATAGGATTTAATTAAGCGGTAAGGAATTTTACTTACCTTACCCTACTACCGAATTATTACTTTATACTCTCTAGTTGACGCCTTAGTAAAGAGGCTAACTGTTCTAGGGAGTTAGTCACAGTTATTCACTAACTAATACTCTTACACAAAAGCAGGTAACTCATGCTTCCTAATCACAGTTTACAAATCCCAGATAAATGGATCTGGGACTTCTGGCTAGCTCAAGATATTTCCGACTATCACTTATTTTACTTGCAAGCTTCTAAGGATTTACCGGATCCAGAAGACCGACATTGGCATGTTTCATTTGGTCACGCTGTTTCTCAGGATTTACGGCACTGGGAGATTCTACCAGATGCTATGAAGCCTGAAGCTTATGGTGACGTGGATGAGTACACTAATTGGACTGGCTGCGTAATTCGTCATGATGGCCTGTGGTATCTCCCATACACCAGCACTGATCGCAAAGAGCAAGGAAAAATCCAACGCATCAGCCTTGCGACCTCCAAAGATTTAATCCACTGGGAAAAACATCCGAAAAACCCGGTGATCGAGGCTGATAGTCGCTACTACGAGAAGTATGATCTCGAGCACCCTGAGAAAAACCTTTGGTTCGATGAAGCCTGGCGCGATCCTTGGGTGTTTCAGGATCCAGAAACAGGGGAATTTCATGCTTTAATTACTGGTCGGGTTAACTATGGTCCTGCTGAAAGTCGGGGCGTGATTGCTCATGCCACTTCACAAAACCTGATTGATTGGCAAGTATTACCACCATTAACTGAGCCTATGACGTTCGGGACTATGGAATGTCCGCAAGTGGTTCTTATCAAGGGGCGCTACTATCTGCTCTTCTCGATCCCCCCAGGAGAGTTTGTTGATAGTAACCTCACGGGAACGTTCTACATGGTTGCTGATAATCCTTTAGGACCATTTTCTGCTCCAAGGGCGCTCTGGGCTGATTCAGTGAAGCGGCTCTATTCCGGGAAACTGGTACAAGGTCCTGATCAGATCTGGTACTTTATGTCATGGCGTAATTTCGCTCTAGACGGGAGCTTTCTCGGCGATATCAGCGAACCTCTGCCGATCACAGTTGATGAGGAGGGCAATTTGATAGTGCTTGAACCAGCAATGGTTCATTAGACGTCTTCGGGAATTCAGCAATAGGCAATCGGAAACGAGGAAGAGGAATGATAGGGGTTCTCAGTTTGATGAGGTACATACTAAATTTATTCCCTCTCCTCTGTCGGTTCTCACTTCCATAGACGAAATGCTTAAGGGGGCACGGCCTGTGCCCCTAAAATTAATATGGTCAGTAACCAATTACCAATTACCGATTACCCATTACCCATTACCGATTACCAGAATGACTTTGCCTAACTGGATTACCTTTTCTCGCTTACTGGGGTTGCCCTTTATCCTATACTTCCTGAATCACCCAACTGACCAAAGCCGCTGGATCGGTTTCGGGATCTTTCTCCTTGCTGCTGGAACGGATTGGTTAGATGGTTATCTAGCTCGTAAACTGAACCAAATTACTGATTTAGGCAAATTCCTTGACCCATTAGTCGATAAATTTTTGGTACTCGCGCCCCTACTAGCATTAATTGAGCTAGGTCAGGTCCCCGCTTGGGGAGTCTGTTTGATTTTGGCACGGGAGTTAACGATCGCAGGTTGGCGAGTTAACCCCAAGTTATCCGGTAGCACTAGCATACAGGGAGCCAATATCTGGGGTAAACTCAAAACCGTCAGTCAAATTAGTGCGATCGCACTTTTAATTGCTCCAACTCCCGACACCTGGATCATCCCATCCCTAGTCCTTTTCTGGCTATCGGTGGTCCTAACCTTAATCTCTGGTTTAGTTTACCTGTTACCTGCTAATATCTGGTCATCAACGGCAAAATCCACGTCAGCTTGATCCCGACCTGAAGCGAGATAATCATTCTCGAAGGAATCCTTCAGTCCGGAAAGCAAATCATACTCCGGTTGCCAGTTAAGTTCCGTCTTAGCCTTATGGATATCAGCAAAAAAGTGCTGTAATCGAAATGGGAAAGCCTTGCGCTTACCAAAATCAAACTGCTTCGGGTCATAATGCACGAGCTTGACCTCTGAAGCCGACTTACCACAGGCCATAGCACAGGTTCGTGCTAAACCATCAAAGGTGACATAGCGTTCCCCGGACACATTGTAAATTTTACCAATCGCTTCCTTATTCCCCAATACTGCTGCCATTGCCCTCGCCAAGTCCTGACAATGACCTAACTGAGTAATGTGCATGCCATTACCAGGGATGGGAATAGTGCGATCGCGAACAATCCGGTCAAAAAACCAAGCCTCCACATCATTATAATTTTGGGGACCATAGATATAAGTTGGACGAATCCCTGTAAACGGCACCCCAAGTTCTTGTAGGTAAGCCTCAGTATGATGTTTACCCTTGTGGCGAGAATTGGGATCAACTGGATCTCCTTCGAGATGGGGTAACTGATCTGACTTCAAGTACACTCCAGCCGAACTCATATACACAAAATGCTGCACCTGGTCTTTAAAAATTTCCACTAACGGTTGAGTATCACTCAACTCCCGACCATTATTATCGAAAATTCCATCAAACTCTTGAGACGATAACATTTCCTTGAGCTGATTGGGATCCTTGCGATCGCCATGAATCTGTTGGACTCCTGGCAGTGGCGCTGGCTTATTACCCCGATTGAACAGCACCACTTCATGACCCATCTCCACCAAAACCTTGGTTAAATAAACCCCAACAAACCGGGTACCACCCATGATTAAAATTCGCATGGTCACTAATTACTAAAAACTTTGATTCACTGATTTATTAATTACCTCTGGGCGGACTTTGTGCCTTCGTGGTTCTAAACCAAACCACCCATAGCATGGTCAGGACTTGGGCACTTACTCTACTAGTAGGGGCACCCTACTACCTAAGGGGGTTTGGTGCCCAGTTTTGGGTAAGTCCTGATACCTTAAAGTCGCAACTGAGTCACAGCAATATTACCCGAAAAACACACATCTACATCAGTACCAGGAGCGCGATCGCGTTTGTCATACTCCCCCTCATAATAGTAGTGATCCCCCTCCACACGATACTTTGTCGGTAACGGTTGAGTACTCGGTTCACAAAATACCACCTCTGGCTCAGGTGACCCCGGTTCCAAGTGAGGTAAATTCACATTCCAGTAAGTACCAGCAGCAATCGGACGATTCAACAAATCCGCCAACACCCTAGCTGTCCAACGACTCGCCACCTCCCAATTAATCACCCAAGGTTTTTTAATCCAGTGGGAAATCGCAATACCTGGTATTCCCTGTATCGCCGCTTCTCTAACCGCCGCCACTGTACCAGAAATGTAGACATCAACCCCCAAGTTACCGCCAGCATTAATACCTGACAGAACCCACTTTACCTCTGGTATAATATGTGATATTGCAAGGCGAGTACAATCCGCTGGGGTACTAGAGACTGCATACTCATAGTCTGACCGACGTTGGACGTGAATCGGTTTATATGTAGTCACCTGATGGCCACAGCCTGAATGATGCTCCTTCGGAGCGATAATTACAAAATTACCGTTACCGTTGACCGCTTGCTCTAGTGCTTTAATTCCGGGAGCATCTATCCCATCGTCGTTCGTTAGGATTATAGTCATTAGTTTAGTCGTTAGTGGTTAATCATTAACAGCTGAGTATGGGAAACGATCTAATCCAAGCCAAACTATCAAGGAATATCGAAACCGTATTAGAAACTTAAAACCAATCATCTCAAATTGCTTGAGCATTTGCACCCTTATACTTCCTTTGGGTATAAACTTAGCTTTTGGTTTAGCTATTGAACTTAAGCTCTGATCTCCGTACAGAAGAGCGAGCTAATAGCTGTTTACCCAGGAAAGTAGCCCGTAAGCTGACCGCTCAATGGGTATAGCTGCCCATGATCAGCCATCTGACAACCTCAGCTCAAAATCTTTCAAGCAACTGTTATGGCAAGTCAGGGATACATCTACAACTTTCAACCTATTGGCAAACCAGGATTATGACTCAAAATAGCAAAAATCAGCCATCTACCCACTCTCAGCCAACTGTTAATTTTACCGAAGAAGAGCTGCAAGATATCTTACGCTATGCTAACGAACACGGTATTAATCCTTTTAGACTAGTCAAAGCCATTGCCCAAAATCGGAAACAGAGAATTGCCCAAGCTCACAATAGGCAGATTCGAACCAGGGAAACTGTTTGTCAATAGAGCCGCAGTTATTAAACTCAAGGCGCTGACTTTATTCGCCGTCAGCTTCTTTAACAAGAAGTGGTGGAGGGCATTACCATGCTACTCTATCCATAGTTAGTAAGAGTAAGCCAAGACACAATTTTTTATCCTTATATCTTCTCTAAGAGAAGATATAAGGATATATTGAAAGAGTAATGGTAAGGTCGATACCATTATAAAAACAAAAACTAAGAAATAATTGACGACTATTAAATCCCTGAGAACTGGTGTTTGTAATTTAGATTATGATCTACAAGTTCAAAAAATCCGGTTAGTCAGGATTTAAAAATACAGTAAGTTCCTCAAAACTTTGGCCATTTTAGTTAATTTTAAATTAAAACTACCCTTTATTTTAAATTTGAATTAACGGGTTAACATCCTTGAAAAAAAGGATTAAACGGCAAAAAGTACGTTAAAACCTGGATAGAAAAAAAAAAGTAACCGTTATACCAGGGCTATTTCATTATGGTCTGAGATGGGCTGGTGCTAATAGAGATGCAATTCCCAATTGAACCTGGGGTTAAAACAACGGGAATAGCTAGTGTTAAATGTAGTCAATTTTTTTGGGTCGCAGAATTAACTGATAGAGGGTTTTAGATTCGGGATGCTCTAACTACCTTCTGGTAGTGAATAGGTTCATACTCTAGGAAAAAAAGACTCTCCTAGTACAATCAAAGCTACAATCAAAGATTTAAGTTCCCATCTAAAAGATTTAAGTTCCCATCTAATTTTCACGCATCAGTACCAACAAAGGGGTTCAGGCACTAAACTATTAAATTTAAATGGGCGACAGGTTAGTAGGGGAGGGTGGAATTAAATTATCTACGTAACTGGTGAACGATAACACTCAACAGTCCACAGCTGACAGTATTATCAGTCTTCACCTTTATTTACTTGTTGGTTCATTAGAGTTGGTTCATTAGAATGTGGTTAACCACTATCACTTCACTGCTAGGCTAGGAAGTGTCCAAGCAGTCCCAGATCGTCACTACTGCGTATCATTACCTTCAATCTCAGCTTAAAGAACCCTAATGCAGACTACAGCTTATAGTGAGCTTTTCCCACTATTTAATACAGCTAGCCCAGAAACCTTAGAATGGTTTGAATCCATTGCGGTGGAGCATGAGTACCCGACCGACCGAGCTATCATCATGGAGGATGCTTGGGGTAATGCTGTTTACTTTATTGTCTCCGGCTGGGTTAAAGTGCGACACTTACGCGGTGAAAACGATGTCACACTGGCAATTTTGGGTCGGGGTGACTTTTTTGGTGAAATGGCAATTCTTGATGAATCTCCCCGCTCCACCGATATCGTTGCCATGTCGAACGTGCGACTACTGACCATTTCTGCGCAACGCTTTATTCAAACTCTCTTTAAAGATCCCCAGTTGCACCATCGCATGTTACAACTGATGGTGCGGCGGTTACGTCAGAGCAATGTTCGGTTGCAAAATCGCTATCAGCCTCCAGCGGTTAATTTAGTCAATACTCTAGTTGGTCTGGCAGACAATTACGGTGAAATCACTGAAAAAGGCACAGAAATATATAACATTTCCTATCAAGACTTAGCTGATATCACAGATATCAGTGTGGAGGATACTACCAAAATTATGGAAAAGCTGGAGAGTAAGGGCTGGATTAAGACTGACCCGGAGCAGCAGACTATGCGCTTGATGAATATCAAGCCGCTAACTCAGCTTGTCAGACGAAGTAGCTCATGAGGCAAGATTAGCTCTAGGTGCTACCTGCGCCATCAGGGAGGCGTGGGCCTTGGTTAGGAGATTTGGCTGAATTTACCAATATCGAGCTTGATAGATTACTTAATATAAGCTAATATTTCTTCATAAAGTTAAATAAAACTTAAATTAATTAACCTATCTACACCTGTATGGTAGAGACTTACTCTCGGAGCATGTAGATAGATTACGTCTAGCTTCTTCCCAAAAGCTAAAAACTTTCTGTAAGATAGCAGAATCAGTTTTTATTTGTGATAGATACACCATCTTAAGTTTTGTTAGCTCTCAATCAAGCTAATTTAGAAGATTTTTGGAGGACTATAATATGCGGATAGCTCAAGTTTCCCCCTTATGGGAGAGAGTTCCCCCACCAGGGTATGGTGGGATAGAACTAGTGGTTAGCCACCTCACTGATGAATTAGTTCGTCGCGGTCACGATGTCACTCTATTTGCCTCTGGAGATTCGATCACTAAGGCAAAACTAGACTCTGTGGCTCCTCAGGCTTTGCGCCTTGACCCCTCCGTAGAGGTACCGCTAATTTACGAGCTACTGCAATTGACTCAAATTTGCGAGGTCGCTGATCAGTTTGACTTAATTCACCTTCACTTAGGACCAATAGCCTTTTTGGTTATGGAAAGGATTAAGACCCCTGTGGTTTTTACCATGCATGGTCGCTTTGGCCCTAATATTAGCAAGATTTATGAGCGATACCGCCACATACCCCATATTAGCATCAGTAATCATCAGCGGTCATCCGGACCGGATATGAATTACATTGCCACCGTTTACAATGGTGTTCAGATTGACGATTATCCGTTCAATCCTGAAGCAGCTGACCCCCCCTACTTGGCATTTTTGGGTCGTTTGTCACAAGAGAAAGGACCTCATCATGCGATCAGAATTGCCCGTGAAACTGGGTGGCGGTTGAAAATGGCAGGCAAGGTTGATACAGTTGACCGGAAGTTCTTCGAAGAAGAAGTTGCTCCTCAAATTGACGGTGAACAAATTCAATTCTTGGGTGAAGTGACTCATGAACAGAAGGTGGAATTAATATCCAAAGCCAGCTTGACCCTATTTCCGATTACCTGGCCTGAACCTTTTGGTTTGGTGATGATTGAGTCGATGTGTGTTGGGACTCCAGTGATTGCCACGAGATTTGGCTCTGTACCGGAGGTGGTGGCCGACAAGAAAACTGGGATAATCTGTGCCACTCCTGAGGATATGAACGCTGCCATTCCAGAGGCTCTTAAACTCTCTCGCGAAGAATGCCGTAAGTATGTCGAAGAGTTCTTCAGTGTTCCCAAGATGGTTGATGGCTATGAAGCGGCTTATCAGAAACTGCTAGAACAGCATAGCTGAGTGTGTGTATACAAGGACTTGCCAGTTGACACTCAGCACTCGCTACTCGGTACTTAGGACTGTAACAAAAAAAATATGGCTGGGTGAATTAGACTTCACCCAGCCAATTTAGTTCCAAATATTTAGTCTCAAATACCCTAACAAGGAATTAAACGATTCCCTGCCAATTGTTTGTGGAGGTTGCTCCAGTGTATGCCTTCGAGACTGGGTAACACCAGGTGGGCTGCTCCAACTCGTTCAACCGGACCAAGTCCCACAGCCCACATACCAGCAGCTAGAGCGGCTTCGACACCAGATCCGGCATCTTCTACTACTACACAATAAGCGGGTTCCAATCCCAACTGCTGTGCTGCGTGCAAGAAGAGATCTGGTGCTGGCTTAGAGCGGGTCACACTGTAGCCATCAGAAATGGAATCAATGCGATCGCTAATACCCAATCGTTCCATAACTTCCTTGGCATTTTTGCTACCGGAGCCAATGGCAACTTTGATACCAGCTTCCTTGAGTTCAATCAGTAACTCTAGAGCTCCAGGTAGTAAGTCAGCCTTAGAGATGTTCTTGATCAATTCCAGATAGTACTTATTTTTGCGATCCATCATCTCTTGGAGTTGCTCTTCTGTGGCTGAGCGACCGTTCAAAAGTTCCATCAGGGACTCTCGACGTGAAAGACCCCGCAGTGCTTCGTTGGCCTCGCGATTAAAGGGAATACCCTCTTCATCAGCTAGTTTTTGCCAAGCTTGGTAATGATATTCTGCGGTATCAGTGATTACGCCATCTAAGTCAAAAATCACACCCTGGATTTGAGCTGGAGAGCCGGGGGGTCGAGAACTTGAGGAGATGGTAGCCCCAGATTGGGCTGTTTGAGTACTGGTTTCTGGATTTAGATCAAACTCGTACTTCTGTCCACGCCATTGCAGCTTAAACTTCAGACGTGTCCAGCCCGGTAGGAAGTGGGGAGTAGCAACCGGTCCGTTGTCTGTGAACTTGATCCCAGCACATCCAAAGATTATAGCTTGCCATAGACCACCACCGGAAGCAGCATGAATTCCTTCATGAGCGTTACGCCGCACATTTTCTAGGTCTACCATCGCTGCCCGCATAAAGTGTACATAAGCTTCCTCGGTCTTTCCTAATTCACAGGCGAGGATGGCGTGAACCGCAGGACCGAGGGACGAACCATAGGTGTGATCGGTGCGAGGAGAATAGTAGTCCCAACTTCGTTGCAAAATTTCCCGATATTTGTCTGGGTTAGAGGTTACGCCGTACTGCTCCCGCATCAGGTATAGCAACATCAAGACATCTGGCTGCTTGAGTACTTGCTTTTTAGTTGCTCCCTCAATGCCAAGGATAGCCTGCATGGAACGGGTACGTGGCTCGTAATCTTCCAGGTTGATGTCTTCAATTTGGAAGAACCCCTCACACTGTTCGATTAAGTTCCTTTCATGGTCATAGGGTATCCACATCCGACGGATAATTTCAGACCACAGACTAACTCGGCTTGGAGTTAGCTCCAGTGTTTCTTCCAGTTCTTTAGCTTTCTGTGGATGTTCCCGGCGTAACCAGTCTAGGACAAACTGAGCAGTCTCTAGGTGCCATTGAACCATGCGGTTGGTGAAGGCATTGTTGTCTACCCCTTCGTGGTATTCGTCCGGACCAATCACATCCCGGAGTTCATAGCGCTCCCGTTTACCATTCCACTCAACCCGAGTTCCCCAGAATACCGCTGTATCTAGGATAATTTCAGCACCGTAACGTACCACCCAGTCATCATCACCGGTAGCTTGCCAATATTTCCAGATACCATAGACTACATCAGTAGTGATGTGGAGTTCGCGATCGCCACACCAAATTCGGATTGGGTCTCCATCCTTCTCAGCGGAGAGAACCCAGCGAGGGGTTACTTCGTCACCGGTGTCAGCACTTTCCCAGGCGTAAACGGCTCCCGGATAGCCCTGAAGCTTAGCTTTACGCCTTGCCCCAGGTAAAGTATGGTAACGGTAGGTCAGCAAATTCCTGGCAATCTGGGGCTGAGTTAATATCATCAGGGGCAGCATAAAAATTTCTGTGTCCCAGAAAACGTGACCCCGATAGCCAAAACCAGAAAGGGTTTTAGCGGGAATATTCACCCGGTCATCATGACGGGGAGCACAAATGAACAGTTGGAACAAATTGTAGCGTATAGCAATCTGAGCGTTGAGGTCCCCTTCAATGACAACATCGCTATCTTGCCAAATCTTATCCCAAGCTGCCTCATGTCGAGAGAATAGGGTGAGATAATCCGGTTGGTTGACCAGGTGTTCCTGGGCTACCTTTTCTGGGGTTTCGGTGTCCCGGGATGTGAACACACTAATTACTTTATCCAGGGTCACCAGCTGTCCTGAGCGCACTTGTAAGGTAGTGGCTAAGGTGGGGTGACCTTCACAGCCCTTGAGCTGTATTTGGGCATCATCAACACCACTGACACTGACTCTCGAAGCCATACCCAGTTCGATTCCAGTATGACGGGTGCGAACGTGTAACCAGATACTGCCTTCGGATGTCTGGTTAGTTCCAGTTGAAATCTGACCCTGTTTCAACCATTCCCAGTGGAGCACCCCTTGGTTATCTGGGTAACCATTGATGCTGGCTTGAATTTCGATTGCCCCATCGAAATCCACCGGAGTGATTTGACAGCGAAGGGCTAACAGATGGTCATCAGCCATACTGGCAAAACGCTCGATATGGATATCGATAGTCTTACCACCAGGAGTACGCCAACGCACATCACGAGTTAGCTTGCCTCGATGCAGGTCAAGTTGACGTTCGTAGTGCAAGATCTCGCCTTGATCAAGACGAAAGCGTTCACCTTCTACAACTATCACTATAGGTAGCCAATCAGGACAATTAGCCAGTTCAGTATAGACAACTGGCACATCGTCGTAGACACCATTAATCAATGTCATTGGCCATGCAGCGTGATACCCTTCCTCAAAGCTACCTCGGGTACTGAGGTAACCATTGCCAATAGTAAAAACGGTTTCCTTGTAGTGCAATTGAGTCGGATCAAACTTGGTCTCAGTTACTGTCCAGTCGGTGTAGATGTGGTTAGAGCTAGATGGGGACGATACTTTGGCATCCATAGTTAGTCGTTAGTGTTGCTGTGGTGGGTGGTTCCTTGAGTGAGGTCAAACGCTTCCCTTCGCTTGTGGGGCAAACGGGTGTAGGCTTTAGGGAGTGGGAGATAGGGGTAATGGGGCTGTGAACAGAAGATGGCACAACGCCACCCTTGAAACTCGGATCACTAACACCAGATTTTCCCCATACCCCATACCCGACAATCTAAACCCCTGCTGTCAAGGGAAGGCTACTAGCAATTAATTGAAATAGTTATTGGCTCAGGCAGATTGCCCATAATTAGTGAATTCACTAATTTTTATGCGATTTCCGCATTAACTGACATATCAACAAATCTTTGGTTAGCTGTTGGTAGCCGACATGGAAGAATCAGTTGAGGTCAGTTAACGATAGGAAGCTTAATAACTAGTAATTTCTATAACGAGTAATTTCTAGAATCAGCCTCCATCGTTGCATTAGTTTTCTACAACTCCGATTAGGAGTAACGTTTGTCGGACTTAGTTCCGCTTCCGCGAACGGGAATGTTGTAAAGGCTGGTTGGGCTAGCAGCACATTTTTCCCTCACTTTAACTACTAGCGACAGGGCTACGAGCTGGCGGTCATTCGTAGGTGTCGTAACCATTACAACGAGCGGACTAATGTCCATTGCGGTGCATCTTAGCTAGCAAATTCCAGATTCACCGGAAATTACGAGGGAATTAACTAAGAGTGAGTTCTTATTAGCTTAAAATCAGTAGAATTTAAATGCTTTTAAGCATTACTTTAGAAACAGTCAGCTCAACCATTCAGTTGTGATGCTTTCTGCTCCCCCTCCTCACTTTTTTATAGCCCATAATCTCTGATTAACGCGAGCTATGCTTGGCTAGTAAGTTTGTCGCTCTAGGTTTGTAAATCAGATAGAACAAAGCTTCTAAGTAGCGCAGTAGAGCTTCTCGGCTTTCTTTAGAGGTTTCACTCCAGAATCCGTAAATTTTGGCGAGTGAGAGGAGCTGCTTGGTATGCAACTGCCAATTGTATTTATCCCGAACTCGCTTGATACCTGCTTGAGAAATTTTCTGCCAGTAGTCAGGGGTGTGTTCGCACTTTGAAATAAATTGCTGAATTTTTTCGGCAGTCTCTTTCAAGTCTGTGGGATTAATGAGAAACCCATTATCGCCGTTTTGAATAATCTCTGATGGTCCACCAAATTGAGTGGCAAATGTTGGTAAACCGGAGACCATGGCTTCTAAAACGGTGAGACCAAAGGCTTCAAAGCGAGCAGGATGGACTAAAATTCCCCCCAAATCAGCAATCACTCGGTAGGATTCGCCGATATCGGGGGTGGTCAGACGTAGTCCGATCCATCGAATTTTGCCGTGAAGATGGTATTGCTCAATTAGCTGGTTGAGCTTCTCGATTTCCCC
The DNA here is from genome assembly GCF_010672005.1 of Moorena sp. SIO4A5. Lineage (NCBI taxonomy): Bacteria > Bacillati > Cyanobacteriota > Cyanophyceae > Coleofasciculales > Coleofasciculaceae > Moorena > Moorena sp. SIO4A5. The sequence goes on from NZ_JAAHHZ010000032.1 coordinate 58,069, forward strand.
TTTCTCTTCTGGATCAGTGGCGTCCTCAACCCTGACATGGCTAGTGATTAAAATTAGGTTGCACTGTTCCTGAAGTTCTTTTGAACTGGCAAAGCATTCCACTAAGCCACTCAGATTCTTGATTGAGTTTAGGGGCGCAATGCTGAGAATCGGGCGCTGGTTAGGACTGTTGAGATAGCCGATAATTTCGGGGTCTTCCTTGGTCAACAGCAAGTCTTTAACCCGTTCACTGTCGTCGGCAATCCGGTCTGATGTCTGAGTGTAGGGAAAGAAAATGTTTTCGTTGACCCCTGGTGGTACCACATTAAATTTGGGGCTGAATAACTCAATCCCATTCACCACATGATAAAGTTCAGGCATACTGAAAGACTTGTAAGACTCGTAGTAGCCTACACTGTTTGGTGTTCCCACAAGCTCCTCATAGGTACTGGTCAGAATGAAATCTGCTGAATTCATCGCAATTAAATCAGCGGTGAATTGTATGGAGAAGTTATATTGGGACTCAAAGTCTTTCCAGTAGAGGTCACTAAACAGATATTTAGGCTTTTCCATGGTGTGAGCAATACTGCCATGGATAGCGTTTAGGCGTCGAGCTAGCAGAAACGCAACTAAACTCCCATCGGAATAGTTTCCGATAATTAAGTCTGGACGACCCTGGAATTCTTCTAGCAGGGCTTTTTCTGAATCTAAGGCAAAGGATTCGAGATAGGGCCAGATCTCAAATTTGGAAATCCAGTTGTCGGTGACGTTTGGGTTAAATTCCTCGAAAGGAACCCGCAAAATCCAACCGTTGCTGGTGCCTTGGATTTTTTCTAGGCGTAGATTGCACTGGGTACCTTCACAGTTGGGAATTAGGCGAGTCAGAACGATCACCTTTGGTTCGACACCAAGAACGTCAAGACCTGAGAGTTTAATATTGTTTTGGATTGTTTGTTCCAGGCTACTGGCTTGGTCGATGACGTATGCCACTTGACCAGCGGTTTCGGGAAGACCCAAGACTCCTTCTTGGCCAACCCAGCCATGAACGGAAACCAGAACAACCCGAAATATCAGGGGAATACGAGAAATAAAGGCTTCGAGTACTGCATGATCAGGAGCGTCCATTAACCGCTCGAGGAGTTCTAGGGTTTCGCGCACCCGACCAGCAGTGTTACCCCAACCTGCTTCAAAACCGAGAACTTGAAGCTCGAAGCGAAACTTTTCATAGGGGGTGTGAGCTGGTAGCTCTCCCACTAATGTTAGTGCTTGCTTAACCTTTTCAAAGAGTTGGGTAGTTGAGTCAATCCGGTTGTTGAGCAGTAATGGTGTGTGGTCGTAGTGGTGCGCTTGTAAGTTTTTCAACAGCTCCTCTAGCCACTGCTCAGAGTCAGCAAATAATTGGCTAGATAGGTAACGGTTAAGAAACTCCAGCCCATTGCCAATCTTTCTCGGGTCACGAATTGTAGGAGTATTTTTGTAAAACGGACCAACATCAATTTCTAGCAGACCCCCTTTTTCTGGGAAGTAGCGCTTAACCCAGCGATCGCGTAAGCTTAGTAACTCCTCCACTGGCATTGGTTCAAAACTGGTCAAATCCGCTGCCAGCCGATAGATTTCTTGAGAAGCAACCCTTGTCCGCAGGAGAAGCCAAAGGTTTTTCTCTTCCAGAATAATTTCGTGGGTATAGTTCAGTAGTTCGGCGATAGAGGAAGTTCTTTTAAAGTAAGCAGGCTTGTCATGAGTAGTGCAGTAATTATCAAACGCTTGCAGAATCTGATTCCTTAGAAAGTACTGCTCTTGTTCAGATCGCAGTTGGCTGATAAACTGACGCAAATCAGCTTTCTCGTTACTTTGGAGAACAGCTCGTAACAAACTAGACATAGTAACTTAGCGTGTCTTGTCCATGGTGGGTCTGTAACCTACTCCCGCTCTAGCCCTTGGCTAGCAGGGAGTAGGATTGTCGTCGGAGATTGGCTCACTCCTTGGGATCTTCTGGCAGTGGGGCAATCGCTTACCCCACTATCGTGATTTGAATTAGGGCGGGGTGTGCCAAGCTTTAAGTAAGCAACCGCCATATTTACATGATTCCCCTAGATCGACAAGGCAGTTGGAAAATACATGGAAACAATTAAGCTTTTAATTATGATTAAAATAATTTTGCTAGGTGTGCTTGACCCATGAAGAATTAAATTCGCCACAGGTTGCACCTGCCGATACCCCACCTACACTTAAACACCCTGAACAATAGGTTTCAACTCCCACGCACTAATGGTCAAGACAGCTTGCCGATCATCGGCACTCAGCAAGTATAAAGGAAGTGCGTGGGAGATCAGCGCTCAGTGGTAAGGGTCAATTCTATGAAAGCCTTACCTTTGTCAAATCGGACAAATTTATAGCGCTATGCTTTGTCTTTTCCCTTTGCTATTAACTGGATGAGCTTTCGATCACAACCGTGAGGTTACCGGAATTTTTGACCACTTTACAGGTGGTGGTTGTGTCAGCTCGTTCCAATTGCAAGTCTAGCACCGTTGAGCCAATCCGCAAGTTACGAACTAAGAGTTGATTGATAAAATTTGGTAAAGTTGGTTTGAAAATATGTAAATTGTTTCCTGAAGCATCCGGTCGCAAATTCACCATCATTTGCAGCAGTTGGAAAATACTGCCAGTTGCCCAGGCTTGGAGAGGACAGGCTCCTGGATACTTGACCGGAGAGCTGTTGGGAGTGCGCTGGTAACCAGAGAATAGTTCTGGAGGACGATAGTAGGGTTGCTCAACTGTCATGTCAATCATGCCTTTGGCAATTTCTAAGGCTTGATCGACTTGATTTAGCGATCGCAATCCTAACGCAATCAAGGAATTTTCGTGGGGCCAAACGGATCCGACGTGATAGCTGATCGGGTTGTAAGCAGCGGATTGATTACTGAGGGTACGAATCCCCCAACCATTGAACATATCTGGTGCTAACAGCCGCTTTGCTACACTAGCTGCTTTTTCTGGAGTAAAAATACCCAATGACAAGCAATGACCAGGATTGGAGGTTATGCTATCTACGAGTTTTCCTTCTCCATCTAGTGCTAAGGCACAGAAGTCTAGGTCGTCTAGCCAAAAATCCTGATTGAAGCGTTGCTTGAGTTCCTGGGCTTGGTTTTCCCAACGCTCGGCTAAATCAATTCGCCCCTTGATCCTGGCCAGATGGCTTAGCCTAACTTTAGCGCCATAGACATAAGCTTGGACTTCGCATAATGCGATCGCTCCCGTTGCTAGGGTACCATCACGAGTGACCATGGAATCACCGGAATCCTTCCAGCCTTGATTACGCAAACCCTTTTTGGACTGGCGCTGATAACAGAGATAGCCGTTTTGCTGAGATTGACGATCAATCCAATCCATGGCAGCCAAAGCATTGGGCCAGAGCAAGTCTCGGGTAGTTGTGTCATTGGTCCAAGCATAGTACTCGGCATAGAGCATCAGCCAGAGTGGGGTAGCATCAACTGTACCGTAGTAGGGAGTGTGAGGAATTTCCCGACAGCGAGCCAATTCCCCAACCCGTAGTTCATGCAAAATCTTACCCGGTTGCTCATCCCGCCATGGGTTATCCTCTTGGCCTTGGTAGTGGGCTAAAATTTCCAGAGTACCTTTAGCAATGGTAGGGTCAAGAATTAAGGTTTGTGAGGCAGCAATTAAGGAATCTCGTCCAAACAAGGTGGAAAACCGAGGTACTCCTGCGGAAAGAACTGTGCAGCCATTAATAGTCTGCCTTAGTAAAAAGATGTCTCGTATTGCCCGAGAAATCACTTGGTTAACGGTTTCATTATCTGAGCTAATGTGAGTTACCTGTTTATACCATTCCTGGTTTTGGAGTAAGTTAGCGGTCTTAGCTTGTTCAAGGGTGGCTGGAATTTTAGCTCTAGTGATTCGCGCTTTGTGGGTGACCAGTTCCAGTCGATAGCCTAAAGTTTCAGTAGCCCCAGGCTTGAGGCACAATTCCCAAACCGCTGTGTCTCCTTTGTAGGTGTCTGGGAGACGGTGCATAAAGTAGATCTGAGATTCAATCAGGGAGTTATCGAGTCCCTGGTAAGCTAGGTTAATGGTATTGGTGTTGAACTCAGTTAGGGTTAGCAGGGTATCTAAATCGATATCAGGCGGTAATGAACGCAGCAGAGTTCCCCGTTGCTGTCGCTGATGACCCCGAACTTCAAACCAGTCTTTAAAATCGGCATCGAAACTGAGGCTGACGGTGAAGCTAAGGGGTTGAGTGTCGTAATTGGTGATTACAATTTCTTCCCATAAGCCACCATGGAGGGCTAGCTGCCGCTGAATGCCTAGGGTTTTTGGGGGAAGATTAGGTGAGCGGGGATTACAACACATGACCGATAGGGCAAATCCTTCTTCAGCAGTGCTACTCAGGGGAATGGGGAGTTGCCCTTCTATTTGTAACTCTAAGCGAGAGAGAAAGCGGGTATCTTGACAAAATAACCCGGTTGTGCTATTAGTTTCGTTTTCTAAGTTCCCCGAAATATTCCCTAGGGTATCTGTGATTAAAAACAGGTCATCTACTTTGAGAGGAAGGGTTGGTAGAAGTCTTGAGGTGGTGGGCCATTCGGTCATCGACAACTGCTCGCTAGGAAGATATCGTCTACCATCTCGTTCGATAATCTGTAAATCCATAAAATCAGCGCTGGGGCTTTGGGTTTAACTAGTGGTGGGCGCTTGGGGGATGTCATCAGTCTCTCTCTACCGCTGTGGTAAGGGTCGGGAGACATGGACATGACCCAAGTTAATTATCAATTTTTTTTGACAGGTCGAGTCCTCAGAGGATTGCTACCCTAAGAGCTAAATGGTAATCCCTAACCTTGAGTAATGACTGAAGCAAGAACTATTTTTCGGAGCAGCGCAGCCACTAGTACCTTAGCTATTCACTACCATGTCGCTATGCCTCAGCCTCAATCCCATCTGTTTGAGGTAACGCTGCAAGTGGAAGGCTGGGAAGCCCCTTTGTTAGATTTAAAGATGCCAGTTTGGACTCCAGGCTCTTACTTAGTGCGGGAGTATGCTCGACATTTACAAGATTTCTCTGCGGATACGGGTAATCCTAGCCAGTCTTTACCGTGGCGGAAACTGGCCAAGAATCATTGGCTAGTGGAAACTGGTGATGGGTCGGCTATCACTGTGCGTTATCGTATCTTTGCTAATGAATTAACGGTACGGACTAATCACTTAGATGCTAGCCACGGTTATTTTAATGGTGCTGCTCTGTTCTTGTTCATCCCAGGATTTGAACAATACCCTTGCCAGGTTACTATCGCGCCACCTAATCCCGATTGGCGGGTGACCACACCCTTACCGCGAGTGTCAGGAAAATATAATACCTTCAACGCAACGGATTTTGATACCTTAGTCGATAGTCCGTTTGAAATTGGTGATCATAAGCTCTATGAGTTTGAGGTTTTGGGAAAACCCCATAAATTGGCAATTTGGGGAGAGGGGAATGCTGACCCAAAGCGGATTATTGAGGATACTACAAAGATTATCAAGGTAGAAGCTGAGCTGTTTGGGGGTTTACCTTATGATCACTATTTGTTCTTGCTGTATCTAACTGGTAGTGGCTTTGGGGGACTGGAACATAAGGATAGTTGTTCGTTAATTTACTCACGCTTTGGTTTTCGGGCAAAGGATAAGTACAATCGCTTCCTGCAACTGGTGGCTCATGAGTTCTTTCACTTGTGGAATGTTAAGCGGATTCGACCATTAGCCCTAGAAACCTTTGACTATGAACAGGAAAATTATACGACATCGTTGTGGTTTTGTGAAGGAACAACCAGTTACTATGACTTATTAATTCCCCAACGGGCTGGTATCTATGATGCTAAGACGTTGTTAGAAAATTTGAGTAAAGAAATTACCCGGTTTTTAACTACACCAGGACGTAAGGTGCAGCCCCTGAGTGAGTCGAGTTTTGATGCCTGGATTAAGCTTTATCGACGGGATGCGAATAGTGATAATAACCAAATTTCTTATTATTTGAAAGGGGAAATGGTGTCGTTATTGCTGGATTTGTTAATCCGGGAGCGCCATGGAAACCAGCGATCCTTTGATGATGTGATCAGGAAGATGTGGGAGCAGTTTGGTAAACAGGAAATTGGCTTTACTCCCCAACAACTAAAAGAGGTAATAGAATCGGTAGCAGAGCTAGATTTAAGTAATTTCTTCTCGAAGACTATTGAGGGTACTGGGGAATTGCCCTTCAATCAGTATCTCAAACCCTTTGGCTTACAAGTGGTGGCTGTGGATGAAGAATCTGTGCCTTACTTGGGGGTGAAGGTGAAGACCGAGAATGGTCAGGACTGGATCCAGTTTGTGGAGATGGATTCTCCTGCGGCAGTGGCAGGAGTGGATGCTGGTGATCAGTTACTGGCTATTGATGGGTTGCGAGTCAATGGGGAGCAATTATGCGATCGCTTAAAAGATTACGAAGCTGGTGATGTTATCGAGCTTAGTGTATTCCATCAGGATCAATTGGTCACTCTACCGATTACATTAGGGAAATCTCAACCCAGTCGTTACCAAGTGATGCCAGTGAAGAATCCTACCAATGTCCAGCAGCATAATTTTTCTGGGTGGTTAGGGGCATCTTTAGCCAAGATGAGTTGAGGGATAAGCTATCAGCATTAAGCTATCAGCTATCAGCTATCAGTTTATGGGTTAGGTCACAGGCTGGAAGCCTGTGCCACCCTGGAAGCCTGTGCCACAAACCTGTTCGCGCTTTTCCCCAGACTTTCAATTCTCATTAATCTCGAACTATTAAATTCTCCCGTTCCCGTAGTGTGGCCATAGACCTGCATAGGTTGATTTTAAGCTGATGGCTGACAGCTGTTCGCGTAGCGCATATGCTTACAAAGTCACGATAGAATTTCCGATGTGAGCTGTTCAGGAGTAACGGGTTGACATTTTCCTTCGGCAAACTCTTGTTGAGCTTCTTTAACATCTCTAATTCTCTCGGCTCTTCGCCGAGAGCGAAGACGATTTATTAAAATACTAATTAGATTTTCTTGATCCTCTAAGGGAAGTTCATCCGCTGCTTCTAATATTTCTGAAAAGGTAGTTTTTGTCATGATGCTTTTTATTTTAGGTAAACTTAGTTTTCTTCATTATAGCAATTATCTATCCCATGAGGGACAAAGGTATCCCCCGTTGGTCCCCCTTACAAAGGGGTACTTTGAGGTTGATAAGCGTACCTGGTAAATGCAATAAACGCTATATATATTTTATCCACCACGATTGACAGTTATAATTTAATCATTAATCATAATAGCAGCTTACCACTGCCAGCATGATTTTATCCTGATAAGGAGTGCGATTGTAATGCTTCAAGCTTTACCAACGTTTATAACTGTTGATCAGTTTATTACCCAGTATGGTGACAAAGAAGGCTATGAACTAATCGATGGGGAACTAATTGACATGGAACCTACGGGACCACATGAGGAAGTAGCAGGGTTTGTGGGACGGAAGTTAAATGTCGAAATTGACCGAGGATACCCAGATTATGTTATTCCCTACCGATGTCTGATCAAAATTTTAGGAACTCAAACAGCTTTTCGTCCTGATGTGATTGTATTAGATAGAACTCGGCTCGTAAATGAACCTTTATGGCAAAAAGAGCCTGTGATTACGTTGGGAACCTCAATCAAGCTTGTTGTTGAAGTTGTTAGCACCAATTGGCAGAACGATTATGCTCGTAAAGTTGAAGATTATGCCATACTAGGTGTTCCTGAATACTGGATTGTCGATTATCTGGGCATTGGTGGTAGAGATTATATTGGTAAACCTAAACAACCAACAATTACAATTTGCACTTTGGTAGATGATGAGTATAAAAAACAATTATTCCGAAATGATGATGGTCTTGTTTCCAAAGTCTTTCCGAATCTTAGTTTAACTGCTAACCATATTTTTTGCTCTAGTCTAATTTAGATATTATTGTTAGATATATAGCAATTATCGTAGTCATGATGGACAAATGTATCCCCCTAAATACCCCTTAAAAAGGGGGACTTTGAGGTTGAAAAGTGTACCTCATAACTGCGAAAAATGCTATATAATGGTAAAACCAGTGTATAAATAGGAGACAACATGAGTAGTGTCATATCAAAGCATATTGAAATTACACCGGGGGTTTGTGGTGGCAAACCTCGCATTGCCGGTCATCGTATTCGGGTTGAGGATATTGTCATTTGGCACGAAAGAATAGGATTGTCGCCGGATGAAATTGTTTCACAATACCCAACCATTACCTTAGCAGATGTCTATGCTGCTTTAGCCTATTATCATGACCATTTTGAGGAAATCAGGCAACAGATTCGTGAGGATGAAGAATTTGCCCGTGATATGCAAGAAAAAACACCGTCTTTGGTTCAGCAAAAGTTAAAGCAGTAAGATGCCTCAGACAATTCGGTTTCACTTAGATGAGAATGTCAACAAGGCCATCGCTGACGGGTTAAGGCGGAGAAAGATTGACGTTACGACCACTAGCGATGCAGGATTAATTTCCTCTTCGGATGAGGAGCAATTAAGATTTGCTTACAGCCAGGGGCGAGTGATGTTTACTCAGGATAGTGATTTTTTGAAATTACACAATTCTGGCTTTGAACATTGCGGAGTTGTTTATTGTGTGAAGGGACGTCGCTCCATCGGTGAAATTTTGCAGGGATTAATTTTGATTTGGGAGGTGCTTGAGGCTGAAGAAATCGCAGGAAAGGTGGAGTTTTTATAAGCGATGCAGTGGCCTCACGGGGGTTCCCCCCACTCGCGCTTTGCATGGCTGACATGGATTAGTGATCTCAAAAGCCTCGTTCACGCACCCTACAAGATTGCGATCGCACTGCATCGCTAAATAAATGGTATAAGCCCCCCGCTGTTTTGGGGGGTATGGGGGGAGGGAAAGGGAAAAGCGATCGCAAAGCAAACCCTCAATCAACAAAAACCAATCGCCTCAAAACTCTCATCACCTCACCAGGATTACCAGTTGGCACCGGCTGAGTCCACTCCGTTACCTCAGCAAATCCTCTGATATATAGGGCGTGAATTATTTTTTTTACCCCTTTGAGTGAACCAATCACTATAACTTTGACATATTCTCTGCCAGAAACTGGCTCCCTAGAGGCTTGAAGCTTAATCGATGCTGAGGTGTCTTGGCTAGAATCACCTAGAAAACTCTTGAGCATTTGGCTTGTCCCAAATTTTAGTTAACAAATATATTCGCAGATCTGCGAATATTAAAAGGCTATCGGATATTCGCAGATCTGTAAAGATTTACTAGCTCATGATCTTTTGACACGATCGAGGTCATGGGAAAAGTAGGAAAAGCGCTCAAACAAACCTTAGCAACCCACGGCATCAGCCAAAACAAATTGGCCGTAACACTGGGAGTTAGACCATCGGTGGTATTTCGCTGGTTTCATGAGCAAACTGATCCTAGCGGGGAAACCATTGCGGATATTGCTAAAGCACTCCAGAGTATCAATCCCTCCGCTGCTGCTGAATTCGTCAAGCTTTACCTGGGGGAATTCATAGAAGACCAAATCGAAAACCAAGACGAAGAGGAATCCTAGACTGGCTTTGGGTAGAATAATTCTTGTTGTTTGTTAATTCTCAATTAACAACGCCTCGATTCAACTCTGGCTTCAACCAACAAGCCACTTCATGGTCAACACTTACTAATTCCAAGGTGGGATCGTTCTGCCAACATTTATCAATCACGAAAGGACAACGAGCCGCAAAGGGACAACCTTGGGGATAATTGGTTAAATCTGGTGGTAACCCTTCAATGGTCTGCAAACGCTCTTGGCGCTGTTCATCCAGACGGGGAATACTATCGAGTAAACCAATAGTATAGGGATGGCGAGGATTTTTATAGATTTCCATCACCGATGCTTGTTCTACTACTTGACCGGCATACATCACTAAAATCCGATCCGCTAATCCCGCCAATAGCGCCAAATCATGGGTAATCCAAATCACGGCCATGCCAATTTCTTGGCGCAGTTTCTTGACTAATTCTACAATTTGAGCTTGGATGGTCACATCCAAAGCAGTGGTAGGTTCATCGGCAATCAGCAACTGGGGATTACAGGCTAATCCCATGGCAATCATGACTCGCTGGCGCATCCCTCCAGAAAATTGGTGGGGATAGTTACTAATCCGTTCCGCTGCACCAGGAATTCCGACTAATTCTAAGAGTTCAATCGCCCTAGATCTTCCTTGCTCTCGGGTCATCCCTTGGTGTAACCGTAGGGCTTCTGTAATTTGCCTTTCTACCTTTAGTACTGGGTTAAGGGAAGTCATGGGGTCTTGAAAAATCATCGCGATACGGTTACCCCGGATTTTCCGCATTTCCCCCTCACTAAGCTTTTGGAGGTCACGCCCTTCAAAAATGACTTCACCATTGGTAATCTTTCCAGGAGGTGAGGGGATTAGTCCCATAATCGACAGGGCGGTGATACTTTTACCAGAACCGGATTCACCAACAATCCCTAGGGTTTCCCCTTGATTGACCTGGAAGGAAATACCATTGACAGCATGGACAGTACCAGCTGGGGTGAAAAAGCGTGTTTCTAGATTACGAAGGTCTAGGATTGGTGACAAGGGAAGAATTGAGAATTTAAGTATAGTTTATAGGATATAGCAAAGGGAGTAGGGAGTAGGGAGCAGGGAGCAGGGAGCAGGGAGTAGGGAATAGGGAGTAGGGAGTAGGGCGTGTTTTCTTGCCTCGGAGATCCCCCGTTGGTCCCCCTTAAAAAAGGGGGACTTTGAGTATGGCTCCCCCCTTTTTTAAGGCAGGGCTGTTTCATTCTCGCAAAAAATAGATGGGGAGATGGGGAGATGGGGAGATGGGGAGAATTTTGGACTAATACTCGGGATTTTGGGCAAATTTATCGTTCCCTTACACCAAGGCCGTTAAC
>NZ_JAAHHZ010000320.1:0-5199 GCF_010672005.1 Moorena sp. SIO4A5
TTGATATATTGTTTTACATGCTCTTCTCCTTTTTGTCTCAACGGATTCAGAACTTCTTGCTCAAACAAATCCATTGCCCGACCTTTGACTCCCCTGAGATAGAGCTTGTAAAAATACCACTGGGTTTCCTCGGGAAGCCCTACGCACTCCCAGGCAATGTACCCGTTCAGGCCGAGCAAATCTTCCCAAATAGGTACGTTTTCTTCCATTTCCAACAGATTGTTGCCAAAAGCTTGAATGGTTTTGCTCACATCCCCATAGGCGCAAAAACCGGCAAAGACGTAACAACATTTTTCACATCTGCAACACCAAGGCTTTTGTACATTGCACGAATTTGTCCCATAAGGTAGCTGGTTGTCAAGCCCAAAGAGCAGGTCAAAGATTTTGATATCATGGATGGGTTTGGTCAGGCTTACCATATTAACTCCCTCAAACATCCGTGCTATGAGCTTGGAGATTGTCTGATGAAAGGTAAAACTTTTAGTCCATTGGTGGGCGATCGCTTCCCCTGATTCCGGCTCAATCAGATTGGGTGCATCAGCGCTCTTCTCGTGTCCCAATGCCAAAAGGGAAATACCATGTACGATTTGAACCGGTATCATAGCCATTGTGGTCAGCAGCGTTTCTCCCGCTTCCGAGCGAAAGCGATTGTTCCCGAAATAATCCTTTGCCCTCGCAATGATATTCGTTCTGCTTAACCGATTTTCCAGCCACGGGTAATACTGATCATAAAAGTAAACACCGTGTTTATTTGTAAATTTTAGATGGCTCGTTACCTGCTCGAACAATGTTTCTTGGCCCACATCCTCCCCATAAATATCGTGGAAGTACGTTACAATGTCGTAGTTAATCCCGGCAGCTTCCAAAATCCGGCTGCACAACAGACTGTCTTTACCCGAGCCAGACCCTAAAATAATCTTTGCTTTACCGTCAACCTTGGCAGCGGACCACAGTGGATAACTTGCGTCTTTCCCTAGTTCTGAAGCTGTGACTACAAACTCGGGAAACTTGTAACTCAATTGTCCCACTTGATAGCGATGCTGACTCCAGTGTCCAACCATGACAACCTTGAGGAATTCCAGCAGTTCCTGATCTATGTAGCGACTGTACGTTGTAAAATTTAATCGTCTCGGAAGTAACGGACCAAATCGCACAGAGCAAATCACTGCTAGAACCACTGCAAAACGTTTAGTTTCTTCTGGCGACTTTAAGGCTGGATCGGTAAACTCGACGGAATTGTAACGGATGGAACAGCGAATATTTTCGCCCTCAATGCTATAGATAAACTCGATTGTATCTTTGCCAACCAACACCTCCTCTAAGGCAATTTCTTCTACAAAGAAGTCATTGAATTGGTCACAATCTATCCGACTCTTTTGTGCTAGCATTATTGCTCCATTTTTAGTGTTATCAAATCCCTTTAAGTCTACCGCTCGGTCGCAACCGACCGAGACTTTTGCTATTCGATAGCTAGCTTTATAGGATATTAGACCGCTTACGCCCGATGATGGCTACATACTCTAGGGGACGTCCATCGGTATAAAATCGGTGTCGGTAGGGTTGTATCTGAACCACCTCAAAAATGTTTGTATCTGTTACCCAAGGGTGCTGCTGCTGAAATCCCGTCTCAGTATCATCTTTCCAGAAATACTGAGCTACGTTGAAGGCAATCCATCCATCAGGGGCAATCTGATTATATACTACACTCAAAGCATCCGCCGGAACATGACCATTACTCAGAGCGGAGCAACAAATCAGGCAGTTAAACCCTCGACGACTTAATGCCTCCTTAGTGGTTTCGGTTAAATTAGCCAAATCCCCCACATGGTAATCCTCGTAAACCCCAGGATACTGACGTTGAGCAGCTTCTGCTGCTTGGGGAATAATGTCAATCCCCACAATTGATTTGACCCCCAAGTCAGCTAGAGTTTTGGCAACCAAGCCACTTCCTGCACCCATATCTAGCACCACCATATCTTCAACCGTGCCGCCAGCTTGGGTAAATTGTTCCACGAGTAAAGAAGTCAGCACTGTATGGGATTGGCTGTCCAATTTTTCCATCAGATGCTCGTACAAATAAGGAATTTGGTACACATCAACATAGTCGTGTAACCGGAGCTTGCGTTTCGTTCCATTTTGGATTAACCAAAAGTATTCTTCATGGATTGGTAAATTGCGAGCACTTTCGATCTCTGGTATTTGTATCTCAAAATCCACGTTCTGCATTTCTGTTTCTTCTCTTTCTAGTGTTCTTCTATTTCTAGTGTCTATAGTTGCTTAGGATTGGTTACCCAAAACTTGTTCACTTTCCCATGGAACTTGAATTCGTCGTTCTATCTTGATATAGCACGTCAGCTGGATAATTGTGAAGGGCAACATTGGTTAAGCTTTGATTAAACCCAACGGTTAGCGATCGCAATTGTATAGCTAAGACATTGCTTTCGGTGAAGATATGGATTCCCTGTAAATTGAGATGGCTGAGGGAGTCAATTGCTGTGTTCGCAAAGCGTCTGTTATTGCCTCATCTACGGCCAACTTGCTAGCGCTCGTGCCAATGGTTTGTATTGTAGCTGCTCAGATAAGATAATTCGCCTCATTGCACCTCCATTCTAGAATTGCCTTGTCATTTTAACAAGCCGTCAAAATCTTAACATACTCCTAAGAGTATGGGAAGTAAAACCCTAAAGTTTTGTTAAGACGTTGTTGAGCATTCAGGGCTGTTTCGTGCGTTTTCAGCATAGTTTTTGAGTAAAAACCCTAATCACTGCCAACGTCAAACTAGACGCTAATGCTTGACTTTGGAATCCTGAAAAGTTATGAGGGGATTGGCACACTATCTATAGTGTTAATCATAGTTATGAGGTACATTCGAGATAGTTACCCCTACTCCCTATGGAGTTTATTAATCACATCAGCATAAGCGATCGCTGCTGTTTCCCACTTGGGCAAATTAGTACTGATCTCGGCTAGTTCTCTTTCAAGCCAGCCATTACCTTCAAAGGCTGCCTCCCTAGGCTGATCAGGGTCAACGGTAATGATGGCAGAACCCCCCCAGCTTTCACACCGGCTTGATTCCTAAAAGAGACCACCAGCAAGCCACCAAATGATTGGGCTTCCGCAATCGGTAGTTGAGATTAATCCTAGGGTGGGCAGTGCCTGCTAACGGGCTTTTTCAGCTGATCTGATTTGTATTAAGCACTGCCCACCCTACATGAACTGATAACTGATAGCTGATAGCTGTTGGCGTAGCCCATAAGCTATCAATTTAGCATTCGGTTTTTTAAAATTTATTATCAAATTACCTCCCCAAAAAAAAAATTTTAAACCCTTGATCATTAAATGTATAATCATTATAATAATTACTGTAAACAAAATTGATGTTTTTAATCATGTCTACAGACTTTATTCCGAATCACGACAACAATCATGAAGATTCTAACCCAAAGAAAAAACGTATTAAGTACATTAAGGGCTCTCCTGAAGCCGTAATTAATACTATTTACAGCCTTTATGCACTGGGGTATGCAGAGGTTTCCGAGTGGAGCCCTTTGCAGCCCACGGGCATTCCAGGGCAAGTAATTAGTTTTGTAACCAAGTCTTCGACTTGGCGTTAATAGGTTAAATTTCTGGGGGGTTTCCCCCCCGGTCAAATCGGGTTTGTTCGGGTAGGATCACATCCGGATTGATTCGGAAACTGATAGACATGACATAGCGTTTGTAGCACTGAAATAGCCGTGGATAGTATTTCTACGGCTATTTTTTTTGTAAGCATATGCGCTACGGGCACGCTGGGCGAACAGTTATCAGCACTCAGCAGTCAGCTTCGGATTGGGGCTACTTATGGGCTGAAATTATTACCTAGTATTGCGCAACTTATTAGTTGAGCACTATTGAGAACTACTATCCTGCCCCCCGTCTTTAGACCGGAGAGTGTCAACATAGGCTTGTCTTAAAGTTGTCAGATTATAGTCGTGTTTTAAGATTGAGCTGTCACGAACGTTGTACTTAATCTCTTCTAAGAAGAGCAGTTCAACCACGGACGGAGCCAATTCGGGGTTTTCCATGGCAGTTTCAAACAGCCACTTGGTGTCGCGGATGAAAAAGAAGTCCAACATAGTAATTGACTAATCAGTAAGATGCACCTGTGTGATCAGCTGTGCGGGTATACACAGCTGCTAATGGTTTATCTCATATTTGTAAAAAATCAGGAAAGAATGTGCTGGATATACACAGCTACTATTGATTAGGTTCAGGTAAAGTGGTTGAAAATTTCTTTATCTCATTTAACCCGCCCTTGGATTGGGATGTTGGTTTTTGTTACTGATGGGATAGCGTAGCGTGGCCGTAGGCCAATCGCTTTTAGCGCAGCAAAGCTGATCGCAAGGGGGGGGACGGTAGCCTCATAAGGGTAGGTTTTTTACAATTAAGAAGAGTTAGGAGAGAATGAACAGTGAAAAGTCTTGAAGGAGGAAGGTTTCAGACAACCGATAGTAATGGGCAAATCATTGAGTATAGCGCTACGCGCAAGGGCAAGAGGCAAGAGGCAAGAGGCAAAAGTTTACTACAAAAGCGTTTCAGCTTGTATCAATGTCCTAACTTTAATGCGTAGTGCTATAAATGCACCAGTATTGTTAACAAACCATTAACGAAACTGGAAAGTTGACGAACAGGACGATGATTGACATTAGTTGAGGATACAGAGTTTTTTTGTGCTTCTTGTGTCTGTGTCTGAGAAATAGGCTGTTGTGAGTCCAATAATGCCTGCTCATCTTCTAGATCTTGACTCAGAGTCCATAGAAGAGCAACAGCCATGGCCAGCCATTGACGTTCTGCTCGCTCGGGATTAGCTAAGCGAGTCTTCTGCCACTGCCAACAATCACGCCTTAGGTCTCGGTAGGAACATTCAATCCAACCACGAAGACCATACCAACTCGCATCGCCCTCAGTTGGACTCAAATCAGTAATGAGTGAACCTTGGGTCTTGATAGCCATGATCCCATCGAGCAGACCCCCCAGCTTCCACACCGGCTTGAGGACAAGCTGGGTTGCTACGGTTTCGACCGGGAGACGTCACCTGAGATCGACGCTATCGCCGCCGCGGGCATGCGTTTTGACCGGGTGGTGGCACAGGCCAGCTGGACACGGCCGTCGATCGGTTCTCTTTTGACTTCCAGATACCCGCGCAGCCTCGGACTCTAT
>NZ_JAAHHZ010000321.1:0-5198 GCF_010672005.1 Moorena sp. SIO4A5
CCTTTAAAGTTCCATCGGGTAGATAAAGACTCTTTAAAAGGAACCATTAAACGAGTCGGGGCAGAACATCCCAACAGCAGCATTTTCGCAGACCTAGGGCCAGTTATCCCAGGAGTAACGATTCGGATTGTCGATGAAGAAAATTCGATTTTGCCTGAAGATACTATAGGTCACTTGCAAGTATGTGGCGATGCAGTTTCTCCAGGTTACGATAAAAATCCTGAAGCGAATCAGGCATCTTTTCTAGAAAATGGTTGGTTTGATACTGGAGATTTAGGTTTCATCACCAACGGACACTTGGTGTTGACCGGTCGAGCCAAAGAGACCATTATTATCAATGGCGCAAATTACTACAGTCAGGAAATTGAAACTGTAGTCGAAGAAGTAGAAGGGGTCGAAGTTTCCTATACCGCAGCTTGTGCGGTTCGAGATGGAGGTGGCTCAACAGAAAAACTAGGGATTTTCTTCCATTTGACGACTCAAAAAGATGAAGAAATACTGCCGCTGTTGCAGACGATTCGAAAGCAGGTGATTTCCAAAATCGGGGTCAATCCAGATTACTTGATTCCCGTTGCTCGGGAGGTGATTCCGAAAACCGCTATCGGAAAAATCCAACGCTTACAATTGAGTAAGGGTTTTGAAGCCGGAGAATTTACCCAAATTCTGAAACAGTTGGGTGATCAAAATGCCCGATCGAGTAAGGAAAAGATTGCCCCCCGCAACAAATTAGAACATCAACTGGCTTCGATTTGGCAGGATGTGCTGGGAATTCCAACCGTCGGTATTGAAGATAACTTCTTTGAACTGGGGGGGAATTCGATCGTGGCAATGGCCCTGGTGAACAAGCTACAAGACGAACTGAACAAAATTCTGCACCCAGTTGCCCTGTTTGACGCGCCAACAATTGCTACATTAGCTGAATATCTTCAAGAAAATTATTCGGAGCTAGCTGAGGAAACAGAAGGTAAAGTTGTCAGTAAGACAAGTAAGACATTAGTAGAGAAACTGAACACCCAGCAAATTGGTCAGATGCGGCAATATCTACAGCATCACCTTTGTGGGGAATCTGTTCAATCCGATACGTCTGGTAAGAAAAATAAACAAGCTATTTTCATCCTCTGTACCGGACGCTCTGGTTCTACTTTATTAAGGGTGATTATGGCCGGACACCCACAACTTTTCGCACCACCAGAGTTGTATCTGCTTTCGTTTAATACTCTTGCGGAACGCAAAGCTGCTTTTTCTGGGCGCAATAATTTCCTGGGAGAAGGGGTAATTCGCGCTATCATGGAAATCAAAAACTGTGATGGGGAACAAGCACAGCAGATTATGGAGGAGTTAGAGGAACAAAACTTGAGTACCAAGGAGTTTTTCTCTTTGATGCAAGAGTGGCTGCCTGGTCAAATCATAGCTGATAAGACTCCACCTTATGTGTTTAACCCAGAAGTTCTGCAACGTGCGGAGGAAGAGTTTGAAAATCCCCTTTATATCCACCTCCAGCGCCATCCCCTGGCCACAATTCGTTCAATGAAAGAGGCCAGGTTAGATTTGTTGGTGGCCATGGAAGAAAACCAGTTCTCAGTGGAGCAAAAAGGAGAATTGATGTGGTTGATAAGTCACCAAAATATATTAGAGTTCCTCAAGAATATACCCAGTTCCCGTCAGCATCAGCTTAAATATGAAGACTTAGTGCAGCAACCCGAAACTACTGTTCATCAGTTATGTGAATTTATCGGGATAGATTTCCATCCCGATATGCTCCAACCTTATAAGGAAAAGAAGCAGCGCATGACCGATGGGGTTCACGCTGTATCCAGGATGATGGGAGATCCTAAATTCCACACTTACAAAGGGATTAATGCCAAAGTTGCTGAGCGCTGGAAGGAAGAATATAAGGTAGACTTTTTGAGCCCAGAAACTTGGAAGGTAGCAGAGTCTTTGGGTTACGATCGCCCCTCGGAGAATTCCCTCAGCAATTCCTTACCCCTTACCGTCGAACAAGAATACATGTGGTGGCGTGCACATCCAGAGGGACTTTACAACAACACTTGGCGCATTTGGCGCATTGAAGGCCCATTAAACCTCAAGGTCTTGCAGGAAGCGATTAAAGAAATTGCCCGCCGTCACACTCCCCTCCACACCACTTTGGAAAAAGTAGATGGTTCTGTGGTACAGGTGGTACGCCCAGAAATGGAGCCAGCTTTTGAAATAGTAGACTGCCCCAACATACCAGAAAACGAAGAGTCCCAGGTAATCCGGAACTATCTCGAAGAATGTTCCCTGCGTCAGTTCGACTTAGTCAACGGTCCGATGCTGCGGGTTAATATCCTGCGTTTGAGCGAAACCTCCCATATTCTCATGCCCTGCATCAACCACGCGACCACTGATGCTTCGTCTTGGGGCTTATTCATTCATGAATTAAACGCTCTCTACTCGGCCTTTGCTTCTGGACAGCCCTCACCCTTGCCACCACTGGCCATGACATTTACCGACTATGCCCAGTGGTATCAGCAATGGCTGCAGGCAGGGACCTTGGACAAGTGCCTCAACTACTGGCGAAAAACCCTGGCGGGAGCGGAACTTTTGGAGTTACCGACCGATCGGCCCCTTCCAGCCAACCCCACATTTCGCCAAGGCTCCGAACCGTTAAAGATTAGTCCCGACTTGAAGAGTAGCTTGGAAAACATCAGTAAGAAAGCCGGGGTAGTTTTATACGTTACTTTATTGTCAGCCTACGGAGTAGTTCTTGGAAGTGTTGCTAACCAAGAAGACTTTGCCATTGATTCCATCTTCGTCAATCGCCTGAGGAAAGAAGCTCAATCCTTAATTGGCCCTTTTGGCAATATCCTACCCCTGCGTTTGGATTTAAAAGGCGATCCTACTTTTGCCGAATTACTTGATCGCATACAGCAAACTGTCCGTAATGGTTACGCCCACAATAGTTTGCCTTTTCTTCAACTCGTGGATATCTGGAAAGCCCAAGGCAAGCAATTCAAATATCCTACTTCCGTAGGTTTCAATGTGATTAATGCAACCAACTCCGAACAACTGGAACTACCTGAAATGGAAGTCTCATTTATCGGGATGAAAAAGAAAGCTGTAGTCAGAAACCTACATTTGCGGATGTTGGCTAAAGACGGAGGTTATAGCGCTGACTTCAGGTACATTACCGATATCTTGGACGGCACGACAGTTGCTCGCATCGCCAGAAAATACCACTTTCTTCTGGAAAGTGTAGTAAAGGAGCCCCAAAAGCCCCTTTCTCAATTACGAGTAATGCTTGATCGAGTGGAGTAACTAGATTCCCTCCGATTTTGAACCCCGTTGAAAAAGTCCCCTGAAAACTAGGGGACTTACTCCTACATATTTCACCACTAAAAAACTGAGCCAAATATTCCACAGCGCTTTAGAGAAAGCTGTAGCTATAGCTGCCCCTACTCCACCGATGAGGGGAATAGCGATCGCATTTAACACGATATTGAGAATAGTCGCATAAATAAAAACGGGTAAAGATTTATTTTGATGACCCGTCATCACCATCAAATAGCCTACAGAACCACATAAAGCACTTACTAAATTGCCTAAAACCAAAATTTTGAGTTGCAAACTCGCTGCGATAAATTCTGAGCCAAATATTCCTAAAATGGGTTGACTGAAGACGGTGAGCAATAAGGAAATAGCCATAGAAGGCCAGAAAATCCACAGGGCAACTGCAGAAACCACCTTTTGCAGACCCTCGATATTGTTTTTAGCGTAAAGGGCTGCGAAACTGGAAGCGGCGACTATATTGATAATGCTCAGCACAACACTAACCCATTGAGCCGTATTCACGGCCGCACCGTACATCCCTGCTTCCTTTGCTCCCAATATTGAACCAACCATAATCGTGTCGATTTTACCAAGAATTTTCAAAAAACTCTGCTGTAATAACAAAATGAAAGCGACACCCAACCACTCTCGAATGGCATAGACCGGTTTGCTGGCTTCAAATTCTTCATTTAACTTAAACAATAACAATCCAAACTGGAATAACAGGGCAGCTAGGAAGGCGATTTCAGCGATCGCGATCGTAGAAATTCCGGTGAGGTCATGACTTGTCTGTATGAACAGAAATGCGCCACAGACTACCAAAACCGGCCAAATTATTTGTGATGGCGCGTAGGCTAAAGTAACATCCTTAGCAGCTCTGGAAGTTTCCAATTGCAAATTTACCAGGGCTTGTAGTGGTATCAGACCGATACCTATTAATAAAGGAGTGGCATAAGCAAAGGGGTGGTAATAATTCAGCAGTAAAATTACACCAGCAGCTAGCAAGCTAAGCAAAAGACTAGCCAGAATAGTAATCAACCAGCTACTGCGCACGATACCTCGCAACAGTCCCCATTCTTCTTTCACCTGGTACTGGGATACAAAGCGCAAAACGGTATGGGGTAAACCCAATCCTGCGGGAATTGCTAAGAGGATAGACCAAGCAATCACATATTCATAAATGCCATACTCAGTGGTACCCATCCATCGCGCCAGGAATATCTGCACTACATAAGTCAGAAGAATACCTGCAAATTTTATGATCAGAGCTATTCCAGCTTCTTTAGCCAGAATACCTAAATTAAGATTTTCGTCGGTAGTGGAAGATACAGTTTGAGTCATAAATTTTATGGAAATCAAAGAAACGGGGTGAAAACCAAGCTACAAGCCTGATGGATTGCCAAAACACAAGACAGTTATATAGCATTTGTAGTTGAAATGTAAACCTGTATCGTCTTTTTTGATGGGACAATAACACTGAGGATCTCTTTCCCCTCTTGCATCCATGCTTTTTTCGGTAATTCCTGTGTTGATAACCCAGATAAGTAGTCGGACAAAATTAGGTTTAACTGTTGAAATAGGGACCAGGGAGCAGAGAGACTTTTGCAAACTTTACAAAAGTTAACACAGTTTCATTTATTTTTGTCTAGGTACTTACAAAAGCTTTAAGCATATACTGATCACTGAATGCTTACCATAAAAGTGACAAGAGAATGGGAATATTATCAAGTTCATATGTTAATTTATGAGCCTAAAAAATTTGGCAGCCTTTTTAAGCTGAGGATTTCCAGTCTACAAGCTCGGCAATCGAACTAATCAAACGATAGTTATCGTTTACTAACAACACAATTATGTATGAAGGTATAAGCTGATTTTGAGAGTGTTGAGTA
>NZ_JAAHHZ010000322.1:0-5188 GCF_010672005.1 Moorena sp. SIO4A5
AAGGCAAGAGGCTTGCATACAAAAAGCAAAAGGGGAAAGAGATCCGGAGTTTTATTGGACAATAAAAAAAGACCATACAGGTTTACATCTCATTTATAAAAGTTATAGCGTTTCTAGGACTCATGAGGTACACAGAATTGTTTGACTATTGGCTCTTGCCTCTTCTGTGTTACCTGCTCCCGTCTTGATGCAGTCGCTCATGGGGGAAACCCCCAAGACCGCGCTGCATCGCTGCTCCCTGCTCCCTGCTCCCTACTCTCTGCTCCCTAAAACCCAGATATTTGTACCTCACAAGTCGTAGAATTGCTATATATTGCTATATTTAAGATTAATTTTATAATTCGAGGCTAAATTACCCATCGAATACCCATCGAAGACCATAAATGGGTATACTTTTTAGTATTTTCATCCCCTTAATCTCAAGGATTATACGGATTTTATGTCCATTTTTTAGTAAATTATCCGTAGAATTACTGAGATAACGACTAGTGAAATCACGGTGGAAACAGTTTTTTTTTTAAGTCAATATTAACATATTAGATTTAAATCTAATCTAACCGATGTTTTTTGATTAGTTAACGGTATTGCCATGTCATCAACTTACCTACCAATAACTTCTCCTTCAGCTGATCAAAGGAATTTCCCTGTCCCTTCACCAGTCCCTGCTTCAGTCATTTATTTTCAGAATAAACTCCCCACAGAAAGACCAGACCATTCTGATTGTACCCGAATCCTCTTAATTGAGGACGATATCCAGGATGTTGAGCTCATTAAAGCATTACTCAAAAAGGCCAAACATTTTCCAGCAACACTCACCCATGTAGAGACCTTAGAGCAAGGTCTCGAATGCCTAAAGTATGGAAATATTGATATCGTACTCTGTGACCTGTTCTTACCCGATCAGCAAGGCTTAGAGACATTTTGTGAAATTTATGCCCAGTTTCCCGAAGTGCCTATAATCATTCTGAGTGGACTGACTGATGAGAATTTAGCCATAGAAGCGCTACAAGAAGGAGCACAAGATTACTTAGTTAAAGGAGAATTTGATCGGAACCTATTGATACGAGCGATGCGCTATGGCATTGAGCGGCAACGACTGCTGTTAGCACTGAAGCGAAAAACTGAAGCCCTACGAGCCAGTGAAGAACAATTTCGCACCATGATTACCAGAAATGCTGATGGTGTTGTCATTATTGATCACAATCGAGTGATTCAATTTGTTAATCCCGCAGCAGAATACCTGATGAACTGTAAAGCGGAAAAACTCCAAGGAGAACTATGGTGCAGTTCCTTAGTGGTTGGCCAATCTACAGAACTAGATATTCGCTCCTCCTATGGAAAAATTGTTATTGCCGAAATCCAGCTAGTAGAGATTCAATGGGAAGGAAAAAAAGCCTATATGGCATCACTGCGAGATATCACCACTCGCAAGGAAATAGAAATTGCTCAGAAGGAACTGAATGATGAGTTAGAACGTCGGGTTGAGGAGCGCACAGTTGAACTAAGAGTAGCTAATGCTCAGCTCCAAGTTTTGGAACTTAAACTACGTCAATCACTGGTTAAAGAGAAAGAATTGAGCAATTTTAAATCTCGGATTATCTCTAGCATTTCCCATGAGTACCGCACCCCATTAACTACAATTTCTTCATCAGCAGCAATCCTGGAACGGTACGGTCATAAAATCAATCCGACTCAGCAAGTGAAACATTGTAGACGTATTCAATCCATGGTTCAGCACCTGACTGGTTTAGTAGATGATGTGCTATTTATTAACAAGACAGAATTTGACCAACTAGATTTCCAAGCAGCACCTATAGACTTAGTTATATTTTGTAATAAATTAGTTGATGAAATCCAATCTAAAACCACAGATAAACACCAGATATTGTTTAGCCATGAAGGTGACTATAAGGACTTCAAATCAGATCCTAAGCTGTTACGGCAAATGCTAACTAATCTCCTCTCTAACGCTATTAAATATTCTCCTCAAGGAGGCAAAGTTGAACTTAACGCTAAATGTGACAATAATCAAGTAATACTGGAAGTTAAAGATGAAGGGATTGGCATTCCTAAGCAAGATCAAGGTGAGTTATTTAATTCCTTTAGTCGCGGGAGTAATATCGGTTCTATAGCAGGAATTGGATTGGGATTATCAATTGTAAAAAGTTATGTGGAACAGCATCAAGGTAAAATAGTTATGGCAAGTAAAATAGGTGTAGGTACTCGTGTTACCGTCTCTTTACCATTTCTTCGTTAGTGGTTAGTATGACTAAAAAAAACTGATTTATTTAACCGCAAATTTCCATAAAATGCGAATACTAATATAGTTTGTACAACCTAGTTTTAAGCTATGATACAACCTTAAGTTAAATACGCTTTATTAACTACTTATTATCACTATTTGGTGTTACTTAATGGAAACTGGAAACTGGAAAATTCCCAATTCCCAATTCCCAATTAACAGCCATAGGTAAAAATTATCGCCTCATCACAAATCCTTAGACTTATGTTAGGTTTTGTCTTTCAACTGCTTCGTAACGGATTTGGCTTTATCCTGTAAGTGTGCGGTGGTAGCTTTGGCTGTGTCTTTCAACTGCTCAGTCACTGATTGAGCTTTATCTTTCAACTGTTCGGTGGTAGCATTGGCTTTATCCTTCAACTGTTCAGTGACTGATTGGGCTTTATCTTTCAACTGTTCTGGTATATGTTGAGCTTTTCGTTTGACAGCTTGAAATTCCTGCACAGTTTTTTGATAATCTTCCTTGATCAGGTCTGTAGCTTGACCAATTTTTTTATTAAGTCCTTCCCCATACGGTTTACTATTTTGAGCAACTGTCTCCAGTACAATAACCCGCTTGCTGCCAATACTCGAAATTGCTACGGGTGGGAGTAGATACATACCATCCATAACCCCATGCCAGCCACTGTCGGAGAAGAGATAGTTAACGACACTACCGCTTTTAGGTTTGAGTAAGTAGTCCACTAGCTTACCAATTTTGTTACCCGCATCTGTCCACACCTCATGTCCGATCAGTGAATCCCAAGACTCGGTTTTCTGTTGAGCTTTGTGATTTTTGCTAGTGTTGACGAGAATACTATCGGTGCCAATACTCTCTACTTGACTCCAAGCAAAGTACCGTTTTTTCGTCCCAAGTAATCCAGACTTACACCTTAAGGCAACAACTCGATGAGCTTGATAGTCCAACAAGAGTTGATCGACATGACCAATTTCTTCGGTGGTCTGACGCTCTAATACTAGACGATTGAGTAACTGGCTCTGCCTGATCGGTTTGGGTTGGATAAATAGTAAAGACATCTATTCATGTCTCCAATAGTTAAGAACTGGCGGTCGGAAAAAGACACAGAAGGCTCAGCAACGGTAAGCTATCAGGTAAGCCTATGCCCTACAGATGGTGCTACTTGAGGTGCCGTTAGCGGTCAGCAGTCAGCTATCAGCTTATGGGCTATGGGCAGGCTACTGTTTGCCCAGCGTGCGCGTAGCGCAATCGGTGCTTTTGAATAAGCGATGCAGCGCGGTCTTGGGGGTCCCCCCCATGAGCGACTGCATCAAGAAAACAGGTAAACATTATTCAATGCTCCGGTTCAAGGTTTATTTTAAACTGACGGCTGACCGCTGACCGCTGAATGCTAAATGCTTGTGTACTCCTCTGTGATTTTTTCCATCTAGATTTTAGCTTACAATAATTGAGTCAAGTCTGATCTAGGGGATTACCAAGGAGTGAGTTGAGACTATGCGCTTATTGTTTTTGATTTCAGGCTTCGTGATCGGCTTAGCTATAGCAGCTATTTTATTCGCCCTCCAAAATAAAGCAATTGTGGCGGTAAACTTTGGGGTTTGGACTGTAGAAGAACCTTTATCTCTAGTGATTCTTTTAACTCTTTCTATGGGCTGTTTAGCCGGTTTATTAATCTCCACACCTACTCTAATTAACCAAAGTCGTAAACTAGCTCGGCAACGGAAACGGATTAATGAATTAGAGCAGGATTATAATGAAACAATAGGAAATATTGAGAATCAACGCAAAAGGATAGAGTACTTAGAAGATAGTTTGAAAAGTAAGATAGGTGCTTCATCAGCAGAATCTGAGCCGCAATAGCTGGAAAACTGTTGGTATTGAGCGGTCAGCCGTCAGCGGTCAGCCGTCAGCCGTCAACTAAAATAAACCCTGCGTATAGTGCGCCTATGGGCAATGGGCAATGGGCAAACGGTAGAATTTAATAGTTCGAGATTAATGAGAATTGAAAGTCAACATAAAAGTAGATCAGGATAAGTAAAATAGATTAAATGAATACTTACCTCTTTTTTTAAAAAGCTGATAGCTGATAGCACCTCAAGTAGCATCTCAAGTAGCGCTAATCGCTGATAGCTGATAGCTGATAGCTGATAGCTGATAGCTGATAGCTGATAGCTGATAGCTGATAGCTGATAGCTGATAGCTGATAGCTTACCTATTTGAACTACTGATCAAGGATTCAAACTCAGCTTTTAATGATTCAAAATCTGCCACCCTTGACACTAGTAAATTATCCTTACCAGCATCATTTAATCGTTGTTTCCAATAACTGATGATTTCTGGGTGATTCATCCAGAATTCAATCACACTGTCTACAGCTTGATCTATACCCCAATCTGCCTGGGAGGGAAGGGTTTCAGCTGATTCAATTAAAGCATCCAGGGTACAGTGATAAGTACCTAAGTATTTCAGCCGGGGTGGGACTTTTCTCTGACTCAACGTCTGTTGATGATTGAAAAAGTCTAGGACAGGAGATACTCCTAAGATTTCAAAGGTGTATTTCATAGGTTAAATACCTTCCTTTTTACCAGTTATCCTTTTCACCAGTTACCTCAACCTTTCCAGCCAAGGTGATCGAGATTAGTAGATTTTGATGAGTTTTGTGTTCTGTGTTCTGGATCAGAACTCTGACTGTTTACTAATCCTATAGAACTGCTATGCACTAAATACTAAAGGAATTGTTAAATTGGTTTTGTAGTAATTGTAACACAATGCTATAGGCTGTAACACAGGGAACAGGGAACAGGGAACAGGGAACAGGGAACAGGGAACAGGGAGTCGGGAATCGGGAATCGGGAATCGGGAAGAGTGAAAAAATCTTGTGTATCTGATTAGACTAGAAAGTGCTATAATTCCCTAATATCCCTATCTAC
>NZ_JAAHHZ010000323.1:0-5178 GCF_010672005.1 Moorena sp. SIO4A5
CTTTTCCTAACGCTTTTCTACCTTCATTACCCATCAAAATCAGCTCTTTCCAAGCCCTAGCCAATGCTTCTGAGTTTCTTGGGGGTACCACTCGTCCCGTATTACCCACAATCCAGGCTGAATCACCGACATCTGTTACCACACAGGGAACACAACTCGACATTGCCTCTCCAATAACTAAAGGAAAGGCTTCCCCATAGGCAGAAGCCACAGTATTAATATCTAGAGCAGCAGTAAGGCGAGGAATATCAGTGCGTTCTCCTAGTAAGTGGAAGTGATTCCATAGTCCTAAGTCCTGAATCAAGGAAGATAAAAATTTATTATTTTTATCAACCTCTGTGCCAGCCATAATAAAATGCACATCAGGAAAAGTTTTGGCTAACAATGAAGCAGCCATAATAAAATTTGGGTGATCTTTCATGGGGTGATAACGACCAATTAATCCGATTAAAACCGATTGCTCAGACAAGCCTAATTCAGACCGAAAAGCTGCTCTAGCTTCCAGGGATGGTTTAAATAAAGACGTGTCAAATCCATTCGGAATTACACAGCTATTTTGCGAAGAATATCCCAACGCTTCATGCTGTAATTTACTTTGATTAGATACAAAGCAAATTCCCTGAATAAATTTAGAAATTATAGCACCACTTTTAATCAGAGATGCTGTCATTTTATTCTCAGATGACAAGGAATAAACTGAATGATGAATGCTCCACAAAAGTGGGATTTTATGGGAATAAAAACTACTAGCTAATTTGGCAGCTATATTTCCGTGATACATCCATCCCTGAATTACGTCAGGCTTGAGAGTATTCACCGTATTAATTAACTTAGACAATGCCTTTAGGGTTGGAACCTTTCCTGGTTCAAGACCAATATGAACAACAGGTATACCCAAAGATTCAATGCGATCGCCTACCGTATCACGCCCCATTAGAGACAGTACCACTGGACTAAAGCGCTTTCGGTTTATCTTGGATAGGAGATGATATAACATCAACTCTGCACCTCCTATTGAAACTCCAGTAGTAAGGTATAGTATTTTCATAATCTATAGTTCTTTTTCCAATAAACTTTGCTAACGAAAGATAGTAAGAGACCCATAGCCGCAAAAAACCAAAAATTAGCAATTAGGTAAGCCTCTGGGTCACCAAAGGTAATAAAATCTATCCAGGTTACAGCTGTTAAAATATAAACAAATGGCATCCAGTATATTGTATGTAGCTGATTATTAAAAATAGTTTGTAGATAACGACCAATCCAACCAAAACTCAACGATATGATAATTAGTCCGACCCAAGACATACTATAGATACCAAAGGCCAGTATACCTGGTGGTATAGCAAACTCATTGGAGCCTATGATATTTGCTGTATTCTCAAAGGATAGGGTTTCTGGGAACTCCATATTAGTCAGACGCTCCGGTATTAAGGAAAGCACCCCATAGTAGATATCCAGAAATAGCCGCATTGGATAATGATTATTAAAAGCTGCATCTAGGGAATGAACTGGAAACACAAAGTTCTCTACTAGTTCGATAATGCTAAAGCTTTCATTGGAACCACTGTCCAGAGATTGTCTAAAGCGTTCCACTACAGCAACATAGCCATCTGGCAAAGCACTTAAGCTAAAAAACAGGGTTTTGCCGTGAATCAGAAACAGAGCAGCACTAGAGACAAAAGTAAGGGTGAAAGTAAAGGAAAATTTGCCAGTTTTAAGGACATAAACTAAATAAAACCCGATAATGTATCTGACAAAAGGAATACGCCCAGCTGTTAAAGTGGCTGAAATCCAGGAAGCGACTACAGATAGCAAAAACAAACTAAATAGGATTAATTTACCTTGTTTTATTTTACTAAAAAATACCACTGCTGCCAATAAATAAGAGGCAAAGAATGAAAAGAACATAAAATTCTTAAAAAAAACCAGGTTGCCACTTTCAACTGTGGTTGATCGAATCAGGTGGCTTTTAGCAAGGGCTACCATAACGCCACCATACTGAGAGCCATAGATTTGAATAGATAGACAAGAGAATAACAGCAGCAAAATAGCAAATACAATCACAACATTGTCACTATAGCTCTTGATAGTAATCGTTTTTCCAAATTTTTCAGCCGACTTAGAATAGAAACCAATAACAATCAGAATGTATCCCACAAATATAGCAATAACTGTTTGTGGGTTGTCAGTGTATAAGGTATTTCCCCAGTTCAACTCATGCCTAGCATTCTCTAGGTTAGCTGATAAGACAAATCCTGGAAAAGCATAGACAAGAAAGAAAATCAAGTTAGCCAAGGTCAGGAAATCCAACTTACCGGTTTTTTTTCGTTTTATTTCTGTAAGGAACATACATAAGATTAGTCCCAAGTAAGCTGTGGCTAACATAGTCAATTATTTCTATAGCAAAGGGAGTAGGGAATAGGGAGTAGGGAGTAGGGAGTAGGGAGTAGGGAATAGGGAGTAGGGAGTAGGGAGTAGGGAGTAGGGAGTAGGGAGGGTGCATCTCAGTTTTGAAAATTTTCCGTAGGGTGCGTTAGGGGGCCTTCATTTTTCGCCTCGTAGTCAGGGTTATGTTGCTGCCCGTAACGCACCACCGTGTCAAACAGCTTTTAGGAGATGCACCCAGTAGGGAGTAGGGAGTAGGGAGTAGGGAGTAGCCAATATGGCATCAAAAACTTTGACAATTTAATTTATTTAGAATTGCTATATATATCCTATAAAGTAAAAAATGATCCCCCTAAATCCCCCTTAATAAGGGGGACTTTGAGGTTGAGAAGCGTACCTCATAACTGCGATAAACGCTATAAAAACAATACATTTAGGAAAATTTTGAATTTTGAATTTTGAATTTTGAATTAACTAACGACTTTAGTTTAAGATAGCCAAATACTCAGAAACCGCTCGCTCAGTAGAAAAGTACCTTGCCCGCTCCATTAATTTATCCTGAGTTAATGGAGATTTAAGTACTTGTAACATAGCTAATGATAAAGCGGCTGAATCCCCGACTGGTACTAAAATGCCATATTGTCCTGCTGATAAAATTTCCGCTGGACCACTAGGACAATCTGTAGCAATTACTTGGCAACCACATGCCATTGCTTCAATTAACACAGTGGGTAACCCTTCCCAGCGAGAAGACAAAACCAACGCATTCGCTTTACTCATATATGCATAAGGATTCTCTACAAAACCTGGCATAGAAACATCCGCTGCAATTCCTAGTCTGTTAATGGTTGCCTCTAATTCGCCTCGGGATTCCCCTTCACCTAAAATCACCAGGCGAGCGATCATTTTTTTTCTTAAACGTGCAAACGCTTGGATTAGAGTCAAGAAATCTTTCTGAGGTGATAATCTACCAACAGCCAAAAAGACAGGAGGAGCGTCTTTGCGAAACCAAGGATGGCTCAAAGGCATTTTTGATTTGGCGATTAGCTGATGATTAACCACTGGATTGTAAATTTCTCTGACTTTGCCTTGGTCAAAACCAAGTTGACACTCCAAATCCCGTGCTACTGCTTGAGAAACTCCGACAATTTCATCAGCACGAGGGTAAAACCATTTCATCAGTGGTGGTACCAATTTAGCTCGCATTAACTGAGACTTAGAAGCTGAAAAAGTGTTGTGTTCTACCAATACTAATCGAGTTTTGGTACGAGCTAACTCTTTGGCTGCTACAGCAATGACGTTAGCATGAGCCAGATGAGAGACTAGGGCAGAAGGTCTGTTTTGTTGTAAGTAACGTGACAAGGGTTGAATTGCTTTCACAACTCGTCCGGCTGCCAAGTTAACTAGACGCACCTCCTTAGGCACTTGGCTTAGATAAGGTCCGTCAGCACTGGCAAGAACTAGATCCAACTGGACATCTTGTTCCAACATCCCTTTGAGCAAGTTAACTGTTACCCGTTCTGCGCCACCGTCATAGAGAGCAGGTAGAAAAAAAGCGATATGCTTTATATCCATCATTCTTTTATAGATTATACTTTATAGCAGTTTTCAATTAATCCCTGTTAGATCTGCTGTCAGTGATTCATAAAGCTGACTGCTGACTGCTGACTGCTGACTGCTGACTGCTGACTGCTGACTGCTGACTTATAACGTCACTAAATAAAATTTCCCAGCGTTCTATTATTGTTCCTAAACCAAATTGTTCTGTAATTTTTGGAGCATAAGAGGCTAGACGTTTACGCTCTTCCTCATTGGATATTAAACGCTCCAGTGCTGTAGCTAAGGCTAACCTATTTTCACTGGGCACCAAAATCCCATTTACACCATCACGAATAACTTCTCGTGGACCACTAGGACAATCTGTTGAAACAACGGGGAGTCCACAAGCGAGTGCTTCAACTAAAACCCCTGGTAACCCTTCAAAGCGGGAAGACAAGACAAATAATTCTGACCGTTTTAAGACTGAAAAGGGATTACGAACAACCCCAGGGAAGATGACATTATCAGTTAAACCTAATTGATCTCTGAGATTTTCAAGCTCTGGACGAAGCTCCCCTTCTCCTAAAATTATAAGTTGCCAGTCTGGATGGTGACCAGCATGTTTTTTGAAAGCAGATAATAAAATATCAAACCCTTTCTGATGGGTAAGCCTTCCAATAGCAACTATCCATTTTTTAGTTAGATCAGCTCCTTTAGTTTCCAGTAATTTATCCATACTAGGTCTGGAATTGATACTAGCCAATGGGTTATAAATTACTGCTCGTTTAGTTTCGGGGAGCCAGTCAAAATACTGATTCACCCCATCCCCTACGCTCACCACTTTATCTGCAAAGGAATAGGTGATATGTCGCAATCTATCCCACATTTTTCCACTAGAACTTTTCCGAGGATCATTTTGTTCACTTACCAGAACCGGATAGTTAGTCTTAACAAGAGCTAACAGGGTCAAGATATTGATTTGATCTAAGAAAGAAATGACAACATCAGGGTGTAGGGATTTAATGGTTCGTCTCAAGACCCACAAACGATAGAGGTTATTCAAAATTCCATGAATAAAAGTTGGTGAGTTTTTGGCGATATTAAGGGCTACTCGATTAACCCCATCAGGTAATTTATAAAAGTCAAGATAGGTGTCATCAATTGTTACCACATCAACTTGATAACCCTTGTTAAAGAATCCTTTTGCTAGCAAAGCTACCGCTCGCTCAGCACCTCCACAGGAGAGAGATGACG
>NZ_JAAHHZ010000324.1:0-5160 GCF_010672005.1 Moorena sp. SIO4A5
ATCTCCCTATCTCCCTATCTCCCTATCTCCCTATCTCCCTATCTCCCTATCTCCCTATCTCCCTATCTCCCTATCTCCCTATCTCCCTATCTCCCTATCTCCCTATCTCCCTATCTCCCTATCTCCCTACTCGTGAAATTCTTAATTAGACCCCTCAAACACTGGTATGCCATCATCTGAGGATTCTGCCGGTGCAGGTGCTGGAAGTTGAGGGCTAGTGTCAGGAAAACGTTCACCACTAGTCTTTGGTTGGGCTTGTGGTTTGGTAAAAATATATTCCCTGCTGGGGGTAGGTGGTGAAGGTTGAGGGCTACTGTTCCACTGTGGCGCGACAGTATTAGCGATCGCACCATAGGTAAGATAGATGTGACCTAATTGTCTGCCTTGATAGACACGTTTGGTAAATCGCCAACCAGGATCAAGAAAGATTTTGAGAAAGCCATTAGCCAAACCTCTGGTGCGGCCAAGCTCAATGTCTGGGGCATTGCGGTCAATGCGGTGACTCCCTACTAATACCAATTCCCCATTCCGCTTAACCACTCTGAGCATATAGTCTAGGCCGAAGTCTTGACTATCGACGCGGATAGAATAGCCGTTGCTGTCTGTACTGCGGCCACAAATTCCTGTAAAGTCAAAGTTGAGCAGCAGAGGCTCTACTACAACTGGGTTAGTGCCACGTTCACCCCAGCACGCTTGCCAGTTTGCAATCTGCTCGATGATTAGTAATTGATAGCTGTTATAACCAAAAGGGGCAGCAACGGCAATAAAATTGTTTCCGTTAACTTCGATGTTGTCAAAAGTATTGGCTGCTGCTGGATTGATAGCGCCTAAGGTAAGGCAAGAAGCTGTAGTGATGGCAGTAGCTGCTAGCCAGGGTGATGTGTTCATGGGTTTTACCGTTCCTAAGTCAGACTATTCCCGGTAGACGCTAACACTAAAGAATTTGCTCCCCTAGTGATATATTCATATTATATCAACTCGGCTTGTTGAAGAATATCTTAGAAAAAGAGAAAAGGTCAGTGGTCAGTGGTCAGCCGTCAGTGGTCAGCCGTCAGCTTATTTGATCAGGACTTACCCACAGACTCCATGTGTAGGGTGGGCAAAACCTTGCCCACCCTACAGGTAGCTGATAGCTGATAGCTGATAACTGATAACTGATAACTGATAACTGATTGCTGACCGCTGATTACTGATAGCTGATTACTGATAGCTGACGTTACTCGTTAATCGTCACTTTCACCATTTGAACCGGAGTTTTGGGGCGATCACCGCGATCAGTAGGGGTGGTTTGAATCTGGTTCACCACATCCATACCCTCAGTCACTTTACCAAAAACCGGGTGCTTCGAGGGACCTGGAGAAAACCAATCGAGATAGGAATTGTCTCGTGTATTGATGAAAAACTGACAACTACCGCTATTGGGAGCACCGGTATTTGCCATAGATAATGTACCTGGCTGATTGGAGATTTTGGCATTGTCCGGGTGCTCATCCTGGATGCAGCCGTCAGGACCATTCCCGGTACCGGCGCTACGACTATTGGGATCCTTGCTATGGGGACAGCCAAACTGAATCATAAAGTCATTAATCACCCGGTGAAAATGAAGACCATCGTAGAAACCAGACTTGGCTAGTTTAATGAAATTACCGGCTGTCTCTGGCATCACATCGGTGAACAATTCCACGGTAATTGTGCCTAAAGAGGTTTCTAGGGTTGCGGTTGGGTTTGCCATCTATATTTCTCAGTTAATGAGAGTTTAGTTAACACTCAACTAGGATACAGCAGGGAGTCGGGAATGGGGAGTCGGGAATCGGGAATCGGGAATCGGGAGTCGGGATTCGGGAGGTAAGCTATCAGCTATTAGCTATCAGGTATCAGCTATCAGCTTATGCCCACGCTACTTGAGGTGCCATCAGCTACCAGCTATCAGCTTATGCCCACGCTACTAGATCGGTGCTTTTGAATAAGCGATGCAGCGGGTTAGGTCACAGGCTGGAAGCCTGTGCCACGGCTGACTGCTAACTGCTTACCTTACCTACTCCCTACTCCCTACTCCCTACTCCCGATTCCCGATTCCCGATTCCCTACCTAACAATTTCACTAAACGACCTCTTACCGATCCTCTGGGGTGATGGTTTAATGTCAGGAGGAAGAGATTGCACCACTCCCCATTTAGTTACTAATTCTTTTAGCAGCATCTCTTGCTCAGTCCGGAATTTGGTATAGTCTCCTCCTGAATTCATGACAGCAAACCAAACAGTGCCATAGGTTTGAGTTGGTAAGGCTCCGGCTAAGGTACTAACATAATTCAAACTACCGGATTTCACTACTGCTAAGTTAGGCAATGGACGTTCATTTAATATACCTTTGTCTTCTCCTACGATGGCAAATACATCAGCAACGGTCATGTTGTATTGCTGAAGATAGCGCTCAATGGCGAGAAATACAGCAGTGACAGCCCGAGGAGACATGCGATTTTCTTCACCTAAACCAGACCCATTGATTAAGCTAATTTCTGATTGGGGTACTCCCGCTGCTTCTGCTGCTTTGCGGGCTACCACTTTGGCACCACCAGCTGTATTCGCTAGCATGTCGGCCATTTTATTATTACTGTAGCGATTCATTTTCTTCAGCAGTTCCGCCAGGGGAAAGGAATACTGGCGCACTAGGGGCTGTAGGTTGTCAGGGGGTGAAGCTACCACTTGCACAGAGCCTGCGATCGCAATTTCTGGTCTAGGGGTACCTGGGGGTAAGGTCTGATACTGAGTTTCTGCTGCTGGTGGCCAACTCTTACCATTCAAGCCTTGCTTGAGCAGAGTGCCAGCTTTGAGGGGTAAGGTCTCAAAATTCATATAAAACTTACCCACAATCACCAAATTACCGGTTACTTGCTTGATTCCTAACTGATTTAACTGGTTGCCTACTGCTATGGCTTCTTCCCAAACAAAAAAGGGGTCTTCTGATCCTTCAACCACTAGGTCTCCTTGTAGCACCCCGTTCTCAATCGGTCCGGTGGCGCTAAATTTGGTAATGAATTGGTGGTCAGGACCAAGAGTAGAAAGAGCGGCTAGGGTGGTGGCTGCTTTGGTAAGGGATGCTGCGGGTAAGGGAGTAGTGCCTTGGTAATTCGCTAAGAGGGTATCTCCTGATTCGATCCATATGCCTTGATTGGTCTTGGTCATCCCTTTGGCGGATAATCCTTTCAGGTATTGGTCAACACTCTGTTGGCTTCCTGGATTAGGATTCGTTTCCGCAACAGTTAGGGGTTGATCAGGCTTTTGGATCACCTTTAGTGCATTCTCTGGTTCTGAGGACTTGGAAGCATCTGGATCAGGAGATGGAGATACACCCTTTGGGGAATCCGCCCCATTACATCCAATTACTAGTGCTAGGAGTAGTGTAGATAGTGTAGCAGTTACATAAGTCTTCGTTTTGAGCATTATTATTGTATAGCGGTTTTCAATTAGGTGAGGTCTTTTTTTTAAGGGAGCAGGGAGTAGGGAGTAGGGAGTAGGGAGTAGAGGTAATAAGATTGACTGTACCTCATAAGTATGATCAACGCTATATTAGGTGATATCTTTCCAAATTATCTAGCCTTATATACTATAATCGAGCCTGATATAATACTCAATTATAATACTATATTTCGTTTATACCTAAACTTACAAATACAGCGTTTTTACTAGCTATCAGGTACACAGTATTTTTTACCTATTACCTGCTCCGAAGTCCCTGCTCCCTGCTCCCTAAAACCCAAGAATTTGTACCTCATCCAATTTAAAACTGCTGTACTATATCTTTTCTTCTAACTGTTTAAGTTTCAAATTTACTTCCAAATCATCCCGTCCCACAATAGTTTCTATGTTACCGAGGCGTTCTTCTATTTGTTGTACTTGATTAGGAAGAAGGGTTTTATAGGACTTGTTATGAGAGTGCCAAACAAAAGCGGTGCTAGTTGCTGCGCCCCCGATGACAATCATCGGTAGAGCTAACTTATATTTGCCTGGGGCAAAAATCATACAAATCGCTAACATCACAGTAGAATAAGACCAAATTTGTTTGGTGGTCATCGCACGGATATTTAGAGATTTCTCGAATTCGGATTGTTGTTGATAAGTCATGGTTTAGTAAAGGGAGTAGGGAGTAGGGAGTAGGGAGTAGGGAGTAGGGAGTAGGGAGTAGGGAGTAGGGAATCGGGAATAGGGAGTGTGGAATAGGCATCTTGCCTGTATCGGGCATCAGGCGTGGAACGGGCATCTTGCCTGTATCATACCCAGGCGGGCAGGATGCCCATTCTACTGATATTGGGTGGAATAGGCATCTTGCCTGTATCGGGCATCAGGCGTGGAATGGGCATCTGGCCTGTATCATACCCAGGCGGGCAGGATGCCCGCTCTACTGAGATTGAGTGGAATGGGCATCTTGCCTGTATCGGGCATCAGGCGTGGAATGGGCATCTGGCCTGTATAATACCCAGGCGGGCAGGATGCCCATTCTACTGATATTGGGTGGAACAGGCATCTTGCCTGTATCGGGCATCAGGCGTGGAACGGGCATCTTGCCTGTATCATACCCAGGCGGGCAGGATGCCCGCTCTACTGATATTCAGCTGATAGCTGATAGCTGACCGCTGATAGCTTACATCCCATCACCTATTGATCATCTTTCAAGAGTTATGGTCCATGGTCAGTAAAATTTTCAAGACTCCCTGCTGCTGGGCATGGTTAAAGGCGGTTAACCCTTCTTCAACTGGGTAATGAGCTTGGATCAGGTAGTTGACATTTACTTTATCTTGTGCTAATAAATTAATTGCTGGTTTAAAGGGACCGCAACGGGAACCGATTAGCGTGATTTCGTCTACTACCAGAGATGATGCATCAAAGGTTAGCTGGCCAGCGTAGGTACTTTTTAGTACCAGGGTACCTCGTGGGCGCAAGGCTCCACGGGCAAGGGCAAAGCCTTCGGGGTTGCCAGTACACTCGACTGAGATATCGAAACTACCGTTAGTGATGGCATCGGCAAAGCCTACCTTTATTCCTCTGGCTTCTAAATTGGCCAATTTCTCGTGATGACGGCCAATCACTAGCAAATTGCAGCCCGTTAGGGCTAGGGTTTGTGCCACCAGTTGTCCGAGCTTACCGTCTCCCACTACTAACACCT
>NZ_JAAHHZ010000325.1:0-5158 GCF_010672005.1 Moorena sp. SIO4A5
TGTGTTCCTCAGAGGTAGCCTCTGCTGTCCGCCTCCGCCCATCGATTTGGAAAGCATAGCCAATCTCCATTGCTACATAGATAGCTCTGACAACTCATTCACCCTTAGCCTGCTCCCTAAGTGAGTTGATCTGGCTTCCCAGGTTGGGTTGTGTTACTGCTCCAGGGCTCTCTAGGGAAAATCTTTGATTTTGGGAGTTTTCTGGAAAACTATTGAAGCGATCGCTTGAAAATGCGAACGCGCCCCGCGTGACCGTTCGCGTAGCGTGGCCTTTTGGCCAAGGTCAATCGCATTCACAAATCTTAATAATTTCTAGACTACTTTGCTGCTACTGGGGGCTTGAATTGTTTGCTATAGGGTACCTAAATCAATGGTGAGAATTTTTGATGCCATATTCCCGAATCCCGACTCCCGACTCCCTGTTCCCTTTTAGATAACTGGGGTTTTAGGGGACAATAGTATTCCCTGAATTTTATATCTAAGTCTCTGAAGAAAACCTGCATCTGGGGGCAGGGCTAACCTCAATCCACCCATAATTTGTTGTAGGTCATCATTAGTCAATTCATCTAGAAAACTTTCCGGGTCATCAAATAATTCAGCACCACTGGGTTTGAGGTCATTAATCTTGATATTACTCATGCCGTTTATTCTCCAAGTAATATATAGTTTTAGGCTCAATCCATTCGGAGTTTATGGATTAATTATCATCCTAGCCAGCTAAAATTAACTATCCATAATAATTAATAATAAAATTGGACATAAAAGTAAAAATTATGTCTTATTACTTAGGGTTTGCTGAAAAAGTCTTTTGGTATGGGATTGAGTCAGCGAGTGTGGAGTCAGGAGTTAGGATAAATGGGAATTATATAGGAGGTAGTCGGAAGAATTGTCCCTTGATTTTTCTGCTCTTGTCTGCCCAAAATGTGAATTAAATGAGCTTTTTCGACCGAAAAGCTTGCCCTTTTTTCGATCCAAAAAGGCTAAAACCTTTATCTGTCAATGCTTTGAGAGTTAATCAGCCAGCCCTACTTACCCATCAAAACTGGTTTATTGTAAGCGGTCAGCGATCAGCTTACGGCTGACCGCTGACCGCTAAATGCTTACAGCAATCCGTGGCGAGATCAGTTCATACTTGATCAGGATCCACTCCCATGGCTCGTAAGCGAGCAGCCAGTTGCTCAGCTCGTTGTTGAGCTTGGGCTAATTGCTGTTGAGCTTGGGTAGCTTCTTGTTTAGCTTGAGCTGCTTGTTCTTGAGCTTGCACTGCTTGTTGTTGAGCTTGAGCTGCTTTTTCTTCAGCTTGCACTGCTATCTCTTCAGCAGTAGGTAGCACAATTCCCTCTAAAGTAGCCCAACGTAACCAAGTCGTATCGACATTATTTTTATAGACCCCTTGCCAACGGACTAAGGCTAATCCTAATCTTTCGCTAATTAGTCGTCCTTGTTCATCTTCAGTTAAAGGCTGATACACGCCATTGTGCAACCTAAATCCGGCAAAATCCTCTGGATTAAACGGGTCGTACCAAAAATATTCTGGTACTCTGACTTGGTCTTGATAGACTACTTTTTTAGTAGTTTTATCGGTGTTAGCTGTACTATCATAAATTAGCTCAATGATGACATCAGGTCCTTTACCTTCTTCCCAAACTACCCAACTTAGTCGTTCGACTTTGGGAACTCCAAGCACTACAAATACATCCGGACCAAGGCCGTAGGCCACGCTTCGCGAAGCGATGCAGCAAGGGAACAGGGGGTTTCCCCCATGAGCGACTGCATCAAGACACGGAAGTCTTGATTCCTAATTTGTGCTGCACTGAAATGAAGAAACATATTACCCCCAACATAGCCATCTTCCCACTGGGCTAACCAAGGGTATAACGGATCAATCAGCAATTCCATCTGAAGTTTATGTCGTTCCGTTTCCATGGGAATACCGTCATCACAGGGAAGTTCATATTGGGTTGGCGGTACAGGAGTATTAGGCACAACAGCAGAGGTCATGGTTTTAGACATAGTTTCTCTTTGGTGGTATCACCTACTCAACGATAACGCCCATCGCTACGGTATCGTTGAAACTCGCAAAAAAAACTAGCACTTGGTTATGTATTTTTTGACCAAACTATGGTATAAGAGTTGCTACACTAGTTATTCTATTAGTAGTAAAATTTTATAGGACAGTATCGGAATAGTTGTTATAGAAAAGGGAACAGGGAACAGCGGATCTGGGAACAGAAATATGTCTTAACCTTTACTTCGACTGCTATTACTTCGACTGCTATATTTAGTCCGATTAGTAAGATGCGATCGCGTAGCGTGACCAAAGGTCAATCCCGTAGCGGCTCGTACCGAGCATCGCAATGCCACTTGCTTCAGTAGGGTCTAGGTCAGATTTACCCTGTGCAGACAAATCCGCTCCTGCTGTCCGGGGCGTAAGCGATCGCGTCATCGTCTCCGGATTGTACTGGAAAATAATCACACTAGCTAGGGGATTAGCAGGGTCTAGAGCGACTATTGCCCCTCTCAACAAACGAGGGGAAAGGGGAGATGTAGCCATGAAATCCTTGTGGTTAATAAACTGCTGATCTCAAGTCCAGTTGAATACTTATTATTGAGCTAACTCATCACTTGTTAATTGTTAATTTTTGATTGTCAATGGTCAAAGTCAATATAGCAAGGGAGCAGGGAGCAGGGAACAGAGAAGAGGGAATAGGGAATAGGGAATAGCAATGCGCTGCATCAAGAGGTGCGACCCGTGGCGAATTTAATTCTTAATGGTAAGAGCGCACCTAACAGGGAATCAATGTCAAAGAAGACTGTACCTCATAACTGCGATAAACGCTATATAACGCTTATTTTTGTAGTTTTCAATATTATTAAATCTCAGCTAAAACAATGGTAAATAATGGAGCATGTCACTTAGGCATAACATTTGTACTAAGGTAATAGGTAATGGGTAATAGGTAATAGGTAATGGGTAATAGGTAATAGGTAATAGGGGGAGCATGTGACTTATGAATATTTGTACATTATCTATAGCCCCCTGATGGGTTTAAGCTTGCTCTAATGGGACATAGTACAAATGTTCTGCAACGCAAGACCTGCTCCCGGTAAATAATGCTTTTTGCTCCGTGATATTTGAAAGTATTGCCATAAATTAAGTCCTAGATATCCTCCATGTTGAGCTCAGCCTGGAGTAGTTTTAATTTCGAAATTAATCGATAATCAATCCTAAGTTATGCCGTGATCTTATCAGCTCAACAAAAGTACCCTCAAAGGTACTGTGAAGGTGGATTTATATCTGAGATTATAGAAATGTGTTGATTAAAAGTAATTGCAGCAAGAGGTAAAACCCATGGCTTACAAATACTATAATCCCTGTGTCTTCCAAGTTCCGATCAAATTAGAGGTACCCATTGTTCTCGATCTAGCTGTAGCTGCTAAGCCTAAGTGTTTTACTAAATATGAGGACCAAATGGAGCTCGAACAGGCGGAATGTAACGGAACTGGTACTGAGTCACCCGAACCGGTTATAGCGCTACGCGCAATGGCATTGGCAAGAGGCAAAATGCAAAAGTTGACTACAACAGCTTTTGCAGCTTTTATCAATGTCCTAACTTTAATGCGTAGTGCTATACAACTTAATCCCCTTAGGAATCTTTGAAAGGAATTTTTGACAGCTGGCTTTGAAGTAGTTTATAGGAATTAATTCCTGAAACCCCCCTAGGATCTAAGAGGTTGTCTGAGAAGTCTCATTTGCTACATTCAAGCCCCCGTTGGTCCCCATCTGTAAAAAAGCGAAGCATCCGCTAATTCCCCCCAGAATTGGGGGGTTAGGGGGGCGGGGGACTTTTAGAAGCAAATTGACTCTTGTTCCCCCCAAAGTTGGGGGGCTAGGGGGGCAAAATTCAGTATCAAAAAACT
Source organism: Moorena sp. SIO4A5 (assembly GCF_010672005.1). Lineage (NCBI taxonomy): Bacteria > Bacillati > Cyanobacteriota > Cyanophyceae > Coleofasciculales > Coleofasciculaceae > Moorena > Moorena sp. SIO4A5. The sequence continues at coordinate 3,922 of NZ_JAAHHZ010000325.1, forward strand.
TGGGAGATATCCTCTAAGGATCTAAGGTCTCTACAGCTGAATCCTTACCTTTCTGAAATTAACTGATGCTGAGGTGAATTATCTAATCACTGATTACCACTCTTTCTTTTTAATAAACAGGCAACTATGATCAAACGCTTTCTTACCAAAGACATGCTCGACTTTGACGCCCCAGATCAGGTCAAAGAAGTTATCCAACCTCAAGGGCGTCCACCGGAAACAGACCCTACTCTGGGTATCCGTCCGGAATTAAGTATTGAAGTCAACCAAAAGCCAGGCACTCCCCGACATCGACTGGTCACCATTGGTGATTCCCTAAGCCATGGCGTCCAGAGTGGAGCAATTTTTAACACTGACCTATCCTATCCCATGATGATTGCTCAAGAAATGGGTTGGGAAAAACACCTGCGTCGTCCCAGCCAATATGGTAAATTTGGTGGATTACCCCTGAATATGGAGTATGTAGTTAGGCACTTAGAGCGACAGTTTGGTGACCAGATAAACTGGTGGGAATTAGGGTCGGCATTGTTTTCAATCCGCGAATTTATGGACGACATAGAAGATTATTGGGAACGGGGTCCTGGTTGGCAAGGGGGCGTTGGTTCTACTGTTGCTATGGAAAAAGGAATTAACCACAACCTCGCTATTTATGGTTGGAATCTCAAAGACATTATCTCTAAGGACGCAGATACCCTCAGAAAAGAAATCCAGGCACCAACGGATCATCTATTGCGGCAAATCGTTGAGAAGGCCAGCGAACATGCTGGATTGAGGGTTTTGGACTCCGCACGGGATTCACAGGGTAAAGCACTTACCCCAGTCCAAGCTGCCGTGGCACTAGGGCAAGAAGGAAGTTTAGAAAACGGTGAGGGAGATGGTATTGAAACCCTGATGATCATGATTGGGGCGAATAATGCCATGGGCACCATTGCTCAATTGCAGGTCAGATGGAGTTGCGATCGCGATTTAAATTCACCACAGCCCAATCAGCGACCTACAATCTGGTCTCCGGAAGATTTCAAAGCGGAATTGGATCAAGTAGTTGAGCAAGTCAAGCAAATCCAAGCTCGCCATGTCATTTTGGCTACAGTTCCCCATGTCACCATTACGCCCATTGGTCGTGGAGTAGGAGATAAGATCGCTACTGGCTCGCGATACTTCCCCTACTACACCCGTCCTTGGATTAGCGACAAAGATTTCGACCCCAACCGTGACCCGCACATTACCGGACAACAAG
>NZ_JAAHHZ010000326.1:0-5155 GCF_010672005.1 Moorena sp. SIO4A5
CAGTCGCTCATGGGGGAAACCCCCGCAGGTCGGCGCTGCATCGCTACTCCCTGTTCCCTGTTCCCTGTTCCCTGTTCCCTTTGGTATATATCAACCCAAAGAGCGCAGAAAATTCCCTAATCCTACACCAATAAACGTAGCAACAGCATAACCCAGAGTACCGCAGAGAATCGCTGGAGTAACTAGCTTATCCCACTGCCGTGCTGTTGCCATAGCCGCTGCTGTAGTTGGCCCACCCATATTAGCATTCGACGCAATCACCAATTCAGCTAAATCCAAACCCAGCAATCGCCCAACTCCCAGTAACACTAACAAATGGATGGCGAGAATTAATCCAGCAAAGATAAACAGAACTGATCCCACTCGTAGCACTATTTCCACATTAGCGCTGGCTCCAATTACAGCAAAAAATACCTGCATCAGCAGATAGCCAATTTTTTCTGCAGCCGTTATCCTACTTAAATAGCTTGGGAATACTGTCGCTAACATTACAATTAAAATCGTTACCACCAGAATTCCCCCTTTGTTGAAGCCCAACCAGCTAGCGAGACCATAACCTACAGCACAAGCAATCATACTAATAGCTAATGCCAAACTGATCTTGAAAACAGATAGTTGTTGTCGAGACTGGGAATCAAAGATACTAAACTGACTAGAATGAGTATTTTCATGGGAGCGCTGGTTAGGAAAAATTCCCCGTAGCCACTTAATGGAAGGTAAAGAAAACAGCACTAAAAAGTACAAGGTCATCACTAAATTATCTGCTGCTACCCCAGCACTGAGTAAATCTCCTGCTCGTAACCCAGTGCTTTCAGCGGTTGCCGCAAAATTAACTGAACCACCAATATAAGTAGCACAAAAAATTGCTGCCAACTTCCAACCTTCTTCTCCTAAAGGAATCAGATAGTAAGCTACTACTGTGCCTAAAATTGTTCCCACTGCACCAATTCCATAGGCAATTAAAGTAGGTCCAGCCTCTCGCACAATCCTAAACAAGTCAGCTTGGAATAGTAGTAAAGGAATAGCTAATGGAACTAAGTAAGACCAGACCACCCCATAGGCGGGAGCATCCGGTGGGATAATCCTAAGATTAGATAGGATAAACGTTACCAAAATGGTGACAACAGCCCCAGATAGTTTAGCTCCCCAAGGAGTCCGTTCTGCCCAGAATCCAATCGTTGCTGCTGACAGCAACACAGCCCAAAGAGCGAAATCTTGATTAGGATTGATTAGAGAGGTTGCCATGATAGCTATGAGAACCGCTATATATAAATAGGTTATGAATAATAGTGCTAATTTATCACAACATTAAACACTCTTTGGAGCTCTTTCCTACTCCCTATTCCCTGCTCCCTGCTCCCTATTCCCTAACTAGTCAATAATTGATATTATTTATTAATAGTTGATGAATCTTATAGTCAATATAGGTCAACAAATAGCAAAATTTTTCTCCCCTGAGGTTTGGTTACTTAAGGGTTTGAGTAACGATTGAGCCCAGCAAGCCTAGGTAGATCAGCTGATCAGGTGACAATAAGGCTGAAAAGTAGACAGGGGTTAAGTGATGGGTGTTCGGTGCTCGGGACTCTACCCTAAAGAAAGTGAGCTCAACCCAGAGCAAGTCGCCCTCAACAATCAGGCTGAAAACCTGATTAAATCGTTTCTAGCAACAGATGATTACTCGTAATTTTACCCTCAGCTTTAAATCATAATCTTTAATTGTATCATAAACAGAGTCCAGTGGTGACCCTCTGAGGTGTATCAGTTTAAATTGTCAAGGTATCTTCATCTTATCTTTATAAAATTTTTATATTATCTTCATAGTTGAGGGTTGAGTTTTATTAAAAATCTTGATAGATTAAAATCGGCGTTAATTGATAAAAACTATTAATAAGGAGGCATTCGAGATTTAGAGCAGTTCAACCAATGCCTACATTTTTTTCTCGTCCGCTATTTGGTAGTAAGCATTCAGGCGTTGGCCAAAAGCCAAAAGCCAAGGCCACGCTACTTGAGGTGCTTTGTGGCACAGCCTTCGACGCTGTGACGATGTAACTCAGATTAAACGAATGCTTACCCATTTTATTCAAAAGCACAATCTATACCACCATCTGTAGCAGATTAGCTCAATGCTTACCCTAACCCAATAATGCTATACCCGATTTATTGAGCTGCTTCACATTCCTGAATTCAATTCAATTTTGGGGCTTTTAACATTGGGTTTTATCAGAGCATATTCGGTTTTAAAATGCAAATTTTTTAAACTAATAATAAGTTCAAAAGAAGGAGTTAAAAATGTTTACTCAGAAATCCTTCGTAAGTTTGAGTTTAGCAACTACTAAATACTGACTACTAACTCCTTCTGCCGAAAGCAGATCATTTGATTCTAGGAGGTTTAAACTTATGTCTTGCTATTTAAAGACAGCCGTTATCACCCTAAGTACAGCATTAAGCATCGTTATCCCTACCGTAGCTGAGGCAATTACCTTTGGATTTGATTGGACAGGTCAAATTGCTGGCTTTAGCGTTACCGGTTTATTTAGCTATGACGAAACGCAAAGTTATACCGATGGAATCGTCAGGACCAGTGACTTAGATTCTCTGATTGTCTCATTTTTTGATCCTCAAGGCAATTTTTTGAGAACCTATACCGATAATCATTTCGATGCAGGGGTTAACTTCAATTTTGATACTCAAACAAAGCAAATACTCCAATCGGGGACTTACTTTGACCCAGATGGAATCAACATTGGAGATGGCTCCAGAAGCGATGGTTTAACCTTCTGGTCAAAACCACCGCAAAGTAGTACGCCTCACGTCCATGTAGATGATTGGTTGGATGAGTTTGGTTTTCCTATCGGTTTTAGTAGCCATGAAGATGTTGCGTTTCCGACTCGAACCACCCAGGAACTGATTGAGACGGGCAAGGTTGGTGACACCTATATTGATCGACTAACTGAGTTAGAAACAAAAGGACAATTTGCCAAAGTTTCCACGGTTCCTGAACCAACAACATTGATAGGAGTGTTGGGTCTGGGAGGGTGGCTTTTCACTTCAAGTTTACAGCGTCGGAAACAATAGCAGATTTTCCAGCAATTTTATGTCTAAAGGAAAGATTTTTCCATGACAAAAACCCTTATACCCATATGATGCGATCGCGGTAGTGAGAAATCTACAAATCCAGGCACGGGGTGCTTCCCTCTTAGCTGGAAAAGAGGTGAAATTTTTGGTGTTTTTTTTCTTGTACTAGGAGAATAACAATGACAATCAAGACTTTAACTAAAGTAGCAACAGCGATCGTTGGCGGTAGCTTAAGCTTAGGGGTAGTCGGAATCAACTTCGTTGAAGCAGCAACTGTCAAATATAATTTCACAGTGAATCTGGAAAAGAGCTTTTTCCTGACTGGCTCTTCTGAACTCGATATTGCCCCCAATCCTGATTATTACAACGGTGAGTTTACCTTTGACGATTCAAGTTTGACTAAGGTGGGAGCTGAGAGTTTAGGAGTTGACGATGGTTTGTCAATTACCCTATTTAGTGATCCTCGAATAAATGAAGAGGACGACGAGCGTTTCCCAGACTTCCCAACTGTCAATTTCCTAAACGGAGAATTACTGGGGTTAGATTACGATGTAGTTTATCATCCTTTTACCGCCGTTGGTGAATTCTCTGGAGATTTTTTCCGTTTTTCTAATGGTGATTTCACTGACGGTTTCGATCCTACCTTCTATACTCCAGAAGACGAGCCGCGCCAGCCTATTCTCGGAAGTGGAACTGTCACCTATACACTTGTTCCTGAACCAACAACATTGATGGGAATGTTGGGTCTAGGAGGGTGGCTTTTTGCCTCAACCTTAAAACGTCGGAAACAATCATAGATTGTAAGCTATCAGCTATCAGCCGTCAGCCCGCATAAGCTGTTCGCGTAGCGTGCGCGTAGCGCATAAGCTGACGGCTGATAGCTTACATCACTCAAACTGCCAAATTTTAATAGTATTATCTTGAGAACTACTAGCAATGGTAGCACCATCATGGCTAATAGCAACGGTAGTGACAGCGCTTAAATGATCCGTGAGAGTATAGAGCAATTCACCACTACCAGGATGCCAGATTTTGACAGTCTTATCGGCGCTACCACTGATTAAGGTATTCCCTTGAGGGCTAATGGCAATAGATTTAACAGCATTCCCATGTCCGGTGAGAGTAAGCAACGGTTTTTTTGGTATTTGTAAATACCGATCCCTCTTCAGCAACCAAATCTTAATGGTTTTATCAGCACTGCCACTAATTAAAATTTGACCACTAGGGCTAAAGGTGAGTGACTCTACCGATGCCGAATGTCCAGTAATCGTTGCGGCAAGCTTACCAGTTACTAAATTCCAAAGCTTAATGGTTTTGTCAGCACTACCACTAGCTAGCAGTTGTCCATCTTTACTAATAGCTACTGTATTAACGGTTCCTAAATGGCCAAACAAAGTTGTCTGTAATGATGCCTTCTTCAGCATCCAAAGCTTAATAGTCTGATCCGCACTACCACTAGCTATAAGTTGCCCATTGTGACTAATTGCCAGACACTTTACCCAAGCAGAATGTCCACAAAGGGTATGGATTAAATTTCCCGTATACCCATGCCATAGTTTAATGGTATGATCCCAACTGCTACTAGCGATAATTTCTCCATCTGGACTAAACCCAACCGCCTCAATCACATTTAAATGTCCTGAAAGTTTGGCTACCACTGTTTTAGCTTGCCAGTTAAAGATCGTGATAGTTTTATCTGTACTACCACTAACTATAGTTTGTCCATTCGGGCTAAAGGCGATAGAATTAATTCCACTCGACTCTTCAGAAAAGGTATGTACACATTTCCAAGTAGGAGTATCAAACTTAGGGGTAACTGTTGTAGATAAAGACGTTACTGGTATAGCAGCGAAATCCTCTGGTAAACCAAGTGCTGCTAGGACTTGAATGGCTGATTGGTAGCGTTGGTCTGGTAAATTTTCTACCATTTTGTTCAGGATGCGAATAAGCTGCTCACTGACAGGTTGCCTGAGGTAATCGATCCAAACCCACTTCCCTTCTAGACTATTAAACATATCAAAGGGGTGAACGTTGGTAAGCAGATGAATACAGGTCACCCCTAAACTGTACAAATCGCTGG
>NZ_JAAHHZ010000327.1:0-5146 GCF_010672005.1 Moorena sp. SIO4A5
AGAAAAGATTACCCAAAATCGCACAACCATTGCGATCGCTCATCGGTTGTCCACAGTCCGCAATGCTGATTGTATTTATGTAATCGACCAAGGCAAATTAGTAGAGCAAGGACGACATGAACAGTTGTTAGAGCAACAGGGAATTTATGCCATGCTGTGGCGGGTACAGTCTGGAGTGAAGTGATAGGAGTGTGGGCAGGGTGGGGAGGGTGGGGAGATGGGGAGATGGGGAGATTTTTATTAGACCTCTTGCAAAAATAAATATGAAATCAAAATCTATCCCTTTTGCATGCATGCCTTGTCAACACCCACGGTTTATGAGACTTATGCAAGAGGTCTTATCTAAAGGGGTTCAAAGGTCTGGCGATGGAGCTATTTGAGGAAAAGGTTTTAAATCCATTTTTCTAGTAGATTAAGAGCCCGTTGGCGTAAATCCTGACTATAGGGTCTGGTCATGATGGAATAAAATTGACAAGTCACTTTATTATAGGAAAGCTTGTCAATATATCAGCGCGCAGCGCTGTACTACAAACGACGAAGAGCGCCGATCATGAGATTCTTGCTCTGAGGCGCTCGAACATTTTATAAATCTACCTTCTGCCTTGGTGCTTTTTGCTATATGTATACCAATCTACCAAAATTATCATCCTTAGAGGAAGCTAGCAATTTAGTTAACCTCGATCGCTATCCCCTCGATCGACTATCCAGCGATCGCGGAAAAGTATTAATTGCAGATTGTCAAAGACAGCTTGATGATACGGGTTGTTGTCTCCTTCCAGAATTTATTAATTCTGAGGCATTAGAATTGTTCAAAAAAGAATCTGAGAAACTGTCAGTTCATGCTCATTACTCTAATATGCTCGCTAATGTCTACTTCAGTGAGGATGACGAATCTCTTCCCAAAGAGCATCCCAAACGTTTTTTCTTCAATCGCACTAGTGGTTTTGTTCGTGCCGATTCTTTTCCCACTGATTCGCTGATACTTCAGCTTTATAACTGGCCAGCTTTCGCACCATTTATTCAAGCTTGCCTGAAGGAAGAAAAACTATACAAATATGCCGACCCTCTTTCCTATATTGCCTTCAACGTGATTAAACCAGGACAGGAGTTTCCGTGGCACTTTGACAATAATCATGTTTCGGTAACGGTCATTACTCAAGCTCCAGAGAAAGGGGGGATATTTGAGTATTGTCATAATATCAGATCGAGCCATGATGAGAATCATGATGGTGTGATGAAGGTACTCAAAGGCGATCGCACTCCCGTCACCTCTTTGAATCTAAGACCAGGGGATCTGCAAATTTTCAAAGGTCGCTATTCCCTGCATCGCGTAACAAAAGTGGAGGGGTCTATTCCACGCTACACCGCAGTCTTTTCTTATACTAAAGATCCACAAATGTATAGCAAAGTATATCGCAGCCTCCAACTTTATGGTAAGGCACTACCAACTCATTATCAGTTGGATAAAACCGATATGAGAACGGATGGTTTAGAAGATTAAAAAGATGGCAAGCAAGACAAAAGATAATTGAGAAACTTAACAAATTAGACTGGCCTCAACTAGCGGCATAATTTCAACCAGAGACTCCTTGCTTCATTGATGGTGAGTTTGTTGATGCTGTAGATGGCTAAAAATTTGAAACCATCAATGAAGCAACTGGCGAAGTTACAGCGGTTCCCGCAGTTATGAAGTACATTGGATTATAGGGTCATATTTTGCCTTTTGATCTAACACAGACAAATCAATATCCATTGAGCTTTTTTGTATATCATTACTTTTGGTTGTTGAAAGAAATATTGACTGTTGCTCTCAAGTTCGGTAGTGAAAAGCTAATTTTGCCTGTAAGCCAATCAACTCTCTGGTGTGAACCAAATCAATTACCTACTTTCTCGCTTTTGAAAAAATACCATCCCAGTTCGCCAGCTTCAACAGCTCCAGCACTCTTGCCATAGGACACACTAAGTTCCGGATATTGCTCTCGAATTCTATCAGACTGAATCGCATAAGATTTCTGCATATGTTGGCTCAAATCTGTCGCTTCCAGCACCTTAAAACCTGCCGCACTCAGGTTATCTCGATAGGATTCAGGGGTAAAAAGATTATTAACAAGTAACCGCTCGTAGAGGTGCTTGCGAGTGGATTCACTAATATCCATGGTTGGGGTAGTTAAGTCATCAAAAACAAACCGTCCTTGGGGTTTTAAGACTCTGCTAATTTCCTTGAGTGCCAAACCTCGTTCTTCAATATGTAGGAGAGTTCCTTGACTCCAAGCATGGGTAAAGGATTCATCTGGGAAAGGCAAATCGAGGATTGATGCTTTCTCGAATGAAAGATTTAGTGAAGGATTATCCTTCGCTTTTATTTCGCAGTTGCGGATATGAGTGGCACTAAGATCGATTCCTACAACCTCACAACCCTTTTGCTGAGCGATCCAGACGGCAGCTTTACCGTTTCCACAACCTACTTCCAGTACCCGTGACTGAGCAGAAATTCCACTGTGTTCTAACATATATTCATTCCAGCGATCGCAGCCACGCAGAAAGTCTTCATAGGTGTGGACTTCATCTAAGTTGTCGAAATATCCCCAATGCTTGCTGCCATCTGGGTGCCAGGAAATCCGATAGCGATCATCTGAGTTATCGTAATAGCTTTGGGTATCAGCTTCTGTAAATTTTTTTGTCATCATAACCTCCTAGTCGTTTATAGTTGGATTTTGTTAAAACTCTTAGCTGCTTAACTTTTCACAGAGGAAGAACCACCAACCTACATCACCAGCTTCCACAGCAGCAGCACTTTCCTGATAAGACCTACTTAGTTTTGGATATTGCTGTTGAATGATTGCAGACCGAATTTGATAACATTTTTGCATATGTTGACTTAAGTCCATAGTCTCTAACAGCCTGAAACCTAAGTCGGTAAGATAGTTTTTGTAGAAGTCAGGGGTAAACATATCATTAACGATCAGCCGTTCGTATAGATGTTTTTGGGTAGAAATATTGATTTTTGATACTGGTGTTACTAGGTCATCAAAAGCAAAGATTCCCCCTATTTCCAGCACACGATAGATCTCTTGGAGTGCTAGCTGGCGTTGGTGAATATGGTAGAGAGTTGCTTGACTCCAGACATGGGTAAAGGAACTGTCATAAAAAGGTAGATCCGTTGCTGATGCTTTATGAAAGGATAAGCGTAAGGATGGATTTTTCTTGGCCTTTTCTGTGGCATTGTTGATGTGAGTAGTACTTAGATCTACCCCCACTACTTCACAACCCTTCTGCCGGGCAATCCTAATAGCCGCATTACCGTTTCCACTACCTATTTCTAGAACTCGGGAGTCAGCAGTAATTTGGCTTTGAGAGAGCATATATTGATCCCAGCGTTCACAAGCCTCGGCAAAATCCTCATAAGTACAGGAGTCATCTAAGTTATCGAAATATCCCCAATGCTTGCTGCCATCTGGATGCCAAGAAATACGGTAGCGCTCGTCCGAGTTATCATAATAGGCTTCAGTATCAGCTTCTGTAAATTGGTTTGCCACCATATGATCAACACCCTCTGTATACTAGTAGTTAACTCAAAACTTTGAGCGAACGAATACCTCAAGACGTTTCATGCCTTTTTCAATGGTTTCTGTATCTGTAGCGTAGGAAAGGCGGATATGATCGTCAGCTCCAAAAGCAATTCCTGGAATTGCTGCCACTTGCTGTGACTCTAACAGGCCATTGCAGAATTCTTCAGATTTTATCCCTAGTTGGCTGATGTTGGGAAACAGATAAAAAGCTCCATTTGGTTTGGGACAGGTTAAACCAGGAATCCTATCAAGGCACTCTAGCATAATCTGACGACGTTGGGCAAAGGTTTGTCGCATCTGTTCCACACAGTTTTGAGAACTAGATAAAGCCGCGATCGCTCCATACTGAGAGAAGGTACATACATTAGAGGTACTGTGGCTTTGAATCTTGCTCATAGCTTGGATTACTTCTTGGGAGCCAGCCAGGTAGCCAACCCGCCACCCCCCCATGGAGTAAGCCTTGGCAAAGCCATTACTAAGTAGAGTGCGGGAAAATATTTCCGGACTGACAGCGCCAATGCTCAAGTGTTGAGCACCATCATAGATAATATGTTCGTAAATCTCATCCGAGACTACTAGGATATCTTCTTCAACTACTACATCTGCCAAGGCTCGAATCTCGTCAGGGGTATAAACTATTCCTGTGGGATTTGAGGGGGAGTTGAGTACAAATAACCGTGTTTTAGAGGTTATTGCTTGACGAAGTTGAACAGGAGTAATTTTATAACTATTTTCCTCATTGGTGTGAACGATTATTGGTTTTCCTCCTGCTAACTTTACCATTTCCGGATAGCTAACCCAGTAGGGTGCAGGAATGATCACTTCATCTTCTGCTTCAATGAGGGCTTGCATCAGATTAAATAAAGAGTGCTTACCCCCATTCGTAACCAAGACATTTTCTGGAGAATAGCAGAGATTGTTATCAGTTTGTAACTTTTGGGCGATGGCTTCTCGCAACGCCCATTCTCCAGCTACTGTACTATAACGAGTTTTGCCTTCATCCAAAGCTTTCTTAGCAGCAGCGGTAATATGAGCTGGGGTAGGAAAATCCGGCTCACCTACACCGAAAATGCAGACATCAAGCCCCTCTGCTTTCATTGCCTTAGCTTTAGTTGTAATTGCCAATGTTAGCGAAGGACTGACTTGATTAACTCGTGCTGCTAGTTTCATTACTTATACATACTGAAGAAACTTGTTATTCTCATCAACTAGAATTTTTTTCGGTGGATTGATTTCGTCTGTTACGTCAAAGGCTAACAAAGTAATAAGGTCCCCTGGACTAACTAAACGGGCGGAGCCGCCATTCATGCAAATTACTCCTGAATCAGCTTCTCCTTCTAGGACATAAGTTTCTAGACGGTTGCCATTAGTATTGTCCACTACTAGTACTTTTTCTCCAGGTAGCAAATCTGCCTTTTCCATCAGGGTTCGATCCACCGTAATGCTCCCGACATAGTTGACGTTAGCCTCTGTTACTTGAGCCCTGTGAATTTTTGACTTTAACATAATTCGCATTGTTTTTTCCTCCTTTTAGTTATAGACAACATTTTTGTTTCAATTCTTCTAAGGTTTCCCTC
>NZ_JAAHHZ010000328.1:0-5126 GCF_010672005.1 Moorena sp. SIO4A5
ATTTTGTAAGCGAAATACATAAGGGAGGCATCCATTATATCGATGGTTTCAAATGTTTCGCAAATGTAAACAATATTAGTAACATTGCAAATCAAATCGTCAATATTAAGATATTGAACTTTATGGTCAATCTTATTTTCTTCACAGTATCGCTTAGCTATTTCTACATCAGGGGAACCTGGGAAACCAATGGTAAATGCTGTAATGTTATTGTGATATTGCCGAGCAATACTAAGCACTGCTGCACTGTCAATTCCACCACTAAAAATCATGCCAATTGGTAAATCTGTCTGCACCATTTTTTTGACAGAATTCACAAACAGCTCTTTGAAATGGGCAATTATTGAGGCTTCATCATTGTACTCTATAGATTCTTTTGACAATTTAAAATACTGTTTAGTCTTGCCATTAACAATGAAATGACCTGGTTGCAGCACTTGAATATCGTCACCTAATTGTATCAGGCACTTGATTTCAGATGCAAAATAATAAGCATCGCCTTTTTGTAAGTAATAAAGCGGCTTAATACCTATATGATCTCTAGCAGCAAAAAACGTATTACTTACGCTATCGTAAACCACAAATGCAAACATCCCATCCAGATGTTCTACTAATTTCTCTCCCCACTCCTGATAGCCATGCACCAGGACTTCTGTGTCACATTCTGTTATGAATTGGTACCCTTTAGCAGTTAATTGATCACGAAGCTCTAGATAATTGTATATTTCACCATTCTGGACAGCATATATACTTCCATTGTTTCCTATCAATGGCTGACGCCCATGTGCTCTATCTACGATAGCTAACCGATTACATCCAAGAGTAGAATGACCTACTGAACTCAATTCAGCAAAGTTAGTTTCATCGCCACGATGTCTGATTTTTGACAGCATTACACGAACTTGATCTTCATTTTGAAGCGATGTTGAATTTGAATCAACAATAGCGACGATTCCACACATAATTTACTTTATTTACCTCTGATCAAATGGTATTTTTTCAGTCCAAAAAGATTATAGACTAAACTGAAAAAATTACATAAATCTCTTATATATGCAACCATATTAGGAGACATATTAGGAGAATTAATTACGGACAAAACTTAATAACATGCATTAGCAAATGCTGGGTTATCTATAAAAAAACAGATAACTTATAGAAAGACTAGTAGGAGATTAATCTTTGTTTTCATTGATTTTTCTATCGTCAATTTATTTATCCTCAATTATTGAAACACAAAAAATAGATTTTGTCAAGTTTGATCCGGATTTTTTTTTCATTCTAAGGCAAAGCATCCAAAACCATGCTGCCTGCCATATCTAGGGAAAATTTTCGATAGGATTCAGGTAGGGAATCAGGGCAAACCCATCTATCTAAATTTAGTTGATAAGTTAGTTTACAAGTAAATCATTTTATGCTTTATCTCAGTTAGGGTAATTGACATTGGAATCGAGTGATAAAATCACTGTAAAATGATCCAAAACTTGAAAGCACAAGGCCAGTTATAAAGCGCACAAAGCCAGAGAAAATTGGGCTAAGTGCCACAGGGAGACGATTGGTGAGCTATTGGAGAATATTCATTACCCAGATCTAGTTTCGCCACTCGACTACGCCGCCCTATGACTCAGCCACGCTAGCAGCCAGAATTTTCATTACTGAGTTATTGTCGATCAAGCGTACTCTAACGCTTCATCTTCAAACTCTGTTTAGAGTTAAGGTGATCGTTAGTAGGACGCCGTCACCGCATTGAATAATCGCTTCCCAATCTGGGCAGTGTCCTGACTGCCCTTGGAGCGATTTGCTCTCAAATATTTCATTAATGCTCCACTTATATCGAAGTTTAAACTTTAGAGGTTGTCTGAGAAGTCTCATTTGCTACATCCAAGCCCCCGTTGGTCCCCCAATTTTGGGGGACTTTTACCAGCAAAAGATTCTTGTTCCCCCCAGAATTGGGGGGCTAGGGGGGCAAAATTCAATATCAAAAAACTTTTCAGATATCCTCTTAGTGCTGCAAGTTTTATTCACGCTTTGCTTAGTATCTCACACTTTTTGCATCACAAAAAATTTTTTTTTATGGAATGTGATTAAAAATACCTTGAACAATGACCAGATGTGACCTGCCTAAATCCCCTTAAATCTAGAGTGTGAAAGCACTTAGCTGAACTAGGTATTTGCGAAAATCCGGTAAAAATCTAGCGTTTATATTTGAGATAATTATATATTTTTTAAAAAAAATAATAAAAACTAATAACTCAATAGTAAATAAATATAGTATAATTAATGCCCTAGCCAAATAAACGTTAATAAATGTTATAAAATCGATGATTTTGGTCTAAATTTGATAGCATTATATTTTAACCAGTAAATCAGGTTAAAATTTATTAAAAAATTAACCTATTTGGGACTTAAACCGAGTAGAATAGCAGCCTTCGACAAAACCATTAAAAAATTTTAGGGAATCGGGAGCTTTGATCGAAATTTGATAGGATAGTAATTTAACCAGTAAACTAGTATACAATTTATTAATTATTTGGTATATTCGGTAATTGTTGTGCTAAAATTGTCTTTTTAAACTAAGCATTCAGGTATCAGCCATTGGCCGTTACGTCCCAGCGTCGTTCGCACAGCGTGGCCATTCGCGTAGCGTGGCCATTCGCGTAGCGTGGCCATTCGCGTAGCGTGGCCAAAGCCTGTGCCACAAAGCACCTCAAGTAGCGTGGCCAATGGCCAATGGCTTTTCCCTAGACTTTCAATTCGATAAAATCTCGAACTATTAAATTCTCCCAAAAGAGGTTTATTTGAAGCTGACCGCTGACCGCACATCAAGTAGCGTGCGCTACGCGCATATGCTTGCAAAAAAGCGATCGCTTTTTTGCGATCACTTCTGATCGACCTTCTGATTAAATCCCTTGATGGGGGTTTTGATGAAGTCTGGCTGTCTTTGTTCAACAGGCTTTTGAGCCGTTAAACCTCATTCTTCCATTTTTGTCAACCCCATCACCTTAATGCTTGCGATTGAGTTACGGGAACTATTTTCCCAGAATTCAAGCGCTCCATATAGTCTTTGAGTTCAGTGACTACTTTGCCACAGAGGAAGTAGGCACCGAAAAGATTAGGTAAAGCCATAGCATTAAGCATACTATCACTGAAATTAAACACTGGTTCTGGGTTAGCCAAAGTTCCAATAAAGATGCTGATCAAAAATAATACTTTGTAGACAATTAAAGTTCTCGAACCAAACAAATAATCCCAAGAAATTTCACCGTAGTAACTCCATGAAATCATGGTAGAAAAAGCAAAAAAGAACACACAAATGGCTAGGAGCATTGGAAACCAACTAATTACACTCCCAAAAGCAGCGGCGGTCATTTCGGCACCACCGAAGTTAGCAAACTCAGGATTTTTGTATACCCCAGTGATGACTATTACTAAAGAAGTCATATTGCAGACGACCACAGTAACAATAAAGGGTTCGAGTAGGGCTAAAATTCCTTCCCGCACTGGTTC
Organism: Moorena sp. SIO4A5; assembly: GCF_010672005.1. Classification (NCBI taxonomy): domain Bacteria; kingdom Bacillati; phylum Cyanobacteriota; class Cyanophyceae; order Coleofasciculales; family Coleofasciculaceae; genus Moorena; species Moorena sp. SIO4A5. Next base: position 3,508 of record NZ_JAAHHZ010000328.1, read on the forward strand.
CTGAGTCCTGGCAGCGGCGTGAGCAATAGGAGATGTACCAATACCTGCCTCATTAGTAAAGGCTGAACGCCTTAATCCCTGTACTAACGCCCCAATCAAACCCCCCTCAACGGCTTGGGGAGAGAAGGCTTCTGTCACAATAGTTTCGATGGCAGATGGGATGGTGGAGAAATTGACCATCAGAATCCACAGGGATGCCAAAATGTAGATCCCACACATGACGGGGACGATGGTACTAGCCACTAAGCCAATACGTTGAATGCCACCAATAATCACCAATGCCACTAGAGCAACCAGAATTAAGCCATAAAACCAGCCTCGATTGATCAGCCAGGGAACTACGCTGGCCGTTATTTCCAAGGATTGGTTAGCTTGAAGCATACTCGAACCACCAAATGACCCAGTAATGCACAAGATGCAGAATACGATGCTCACGATTTTGCCCAGTTTTTGATATCCCATTTCGGCTAAACCAGCCGAGATGTAATACATTGGACCACCAGCTATCGTTCCGTCCGGTCTGACCACTCGATATTTTTGAGCCAGGGTACATTCTACAAATTTACTGCTCATGGCGAATAACCCCGCAAGGGTCATCCAGAACGCAGCTCCTGGTCCTCCGATACTGATGGCAAAAGCAACACCGCCAATGCTACCAAGTCCAACACCAGCGGATAGGGCAGTTGATAGAGCTTGAAAGGAAGAGATTTCACCGTTTTGGTTGGGTTGCTCGTATTTGCCTAAGGCTATGTCAATGGCGTGTCGAAATCCCCAGATGTTGATAAAGTTCATCCGGAAGGTGAAGAATAGGCTACCACAGACTAGCCACAAGACAATCAGTGGCATACCACTGATGCTAAACAAGAGTACATTAGATATGCCATTTAAGATTTGGTTAACAATATCGATGAGGTTAGTTAGAACCGAGTTGTTTGCTGCTAGAGCTAGAGTGGGTAAATTGAAAAAAATATGATCTAGTGTCAACGTCTTTTAGCAATACTTCTTTACAAATTTACCAGGACTGACCAAAAACTGGGCACCAAATCTGATCAGTAGTAGGGTCACCCTACTGGTAGATTTGCTTTCAGAATTCACGGTTATGGTCTTGACAAAGACCAACAAATCAAAGATAATGTTAGATTACGTGTACTTTCCTGCTCGGATCAGGTGAAGGCATACCAAAAGCTGGCACAAGCAAGAAATCCTATCCATCGGAACCAACACTAACCAGCTACCTGTACGGCAACTCTAGAAAAACAAATCCATGACCTACGCAATTATCGAAACTGGTGGCAAGCAACTGCGAGTAGAACCGGGTCGCTTTTACGACATCGAACTACTGCACGTTGAACCAGAGCAAAATGTCACCATCGACAAAGTCCTGTTAGTTAATCATGATGGTGAAATCAGCATCGGTCAGCCCTTAGTTGAAGGAGCAACCGTACAAGGAACGGTGATGCGACACTTTCGCGATCGCAAAATCATCGTCTATAAAATGCAGCCCAAGAAGAAAACCCGTAAGAAGCGGGGACACAGACAGGAAAAAACCCGTCTGATGATTGATGCTATTAGTATGAATGGTTCTGTGCTCGCCTCGGTTTCCAAAGCAGAGGAAGCAC
>NZ_JAAHHZ010000329.1:0-5121 GCF_010672005.1 Moorena sp. SIO4A5
GGCGGCTCCAAAGGAGCATGGCCAAAGTAAATAGCGCTAGGCACAGTGGAAGAGTGTGGCGCTGTCCGGCACGACGACGAGGATCTTCTAGTCAAGCTTTGGCTTCTATAATTGCGATTTGAGACACGGGAGTAGATGCATTAAAGGGAATTTGCGCGCTCTTTATACCATATTCCGATTACAATTAGAATGAAATAGCCCTGCCTGAGAGGATGTCAAAATAGTCCGGACACTTATAGTAAAGTAGCTGTAAGGCTTACAGGGTAATTATTTGCTTGATAAAGCAATCTTTGGTAATTTAGCCCTGGGTAGACAATTAAAAAAATTAAGGCAAGTAGCCTGCAATCCTTGCATTGTCTTCGTTCTGGATTCAAAAAAATTTCGGGAGTATTGAACTTAATGATCAAGAAGCATAATTTGATCATCAAGAAGCTAGCAACTATATTTGTTGTATTTATTACTATCCTGTCCATGGCAGTAGTTCCATCGGCTCAGGCTTGTAGTCGGTTAGTCTACCATGGGAGTTCAAACGGACCAATTACTGCGCGCAGTATGGACTGGTTTCAGGACCCCGATGCTAACCTCTGGGTCTTTCCGAAAGGCATGAAGCGTAATGGTGGGGCTGGTACCAACTCAATCACATGGACTTCGAAATATGGCAGTATCGTTACCTCGAGCTATGACATCGCCACCGTTGATGGTATAAACGATCAGGGTCTCGTTGCCAATCTCCTCTTTTTGGAAAAGACGAAATACGGTGATATTGAACCAGGTGAGAAAACCTTGTCCCTTGGAGGCTGGGGTCAATATGTCCTTGATAATTATGCAACCGTTGAAGAGGCAGTTCAAGGGCTGGAAGCACAACCCTTACAGATCGTCACAACCACCTTTAATGAGCTCGTGTCGGAAGGGCTTCTCTCCCCGCTGCCGGAACCGCTTCAACTACTTATGGGACCACTGGAGTTTGCACTTCACCTGTCGCTCTCGGATCCAAGTGGGGATTCAGCGATCTTTGAATACATTGATGGTGAACTAAAAGTCCATCATGGTCAGGAATACAATGTGCTGACCAATGACCCGACCTTCGACGAACAGCTTAGGTACAAATTTATGGGTTTTTAGGGAGCAGGGAACAGGGCGCAGGGCGCAGGGAAGAGGAAAGAAGGATAAAATCCTGTGTACTTGATAGTTATGCAAACCGCCGTAACTTCAATATGCTGGCAAGTACTCTAGTTTTATATTCGGTAATGACAATTCTATTTTTTGTGATTATTTCGGCTTTTTTATCCCAAATTGCTATCTTTACTATATGCTTGCTAAAGTCTCATTAATGCAAATCCCTGAGACTCTTTTTTGCAAGAACCCAGAATTGAGGAAGGAACAGAGGTCAAAGAGGAGATATTCATGATTGATAATAGAAAACTCTGTGCTGTAGAGCAAGTGATGGAAATAGTAAATCGCTTGAATAGCTCATTCAATATAGTAATTATCGGGCGCATTTTAGGCCCCCTGAATCAAGAAATTGTGAGACAGGCCCTTGATATTGTCCAAACTCATCACCCTCGACTTAATTCTCGTATCGTCGGTGACGTGGATAATCTCCGTTTTGAAACGGGTGCAAAAAAGATCCCTTTGCGGGTTGTAGATACGCAAAACTCTAGACAATGGCAAGAAACCCTTCTAGAAGAACTAAACACCCAAATTGAGAGTAGTGAAGTGCTATTGCGAGCTGTACTTGTGCAAGGGCGGGAGTACTCTGAAAACAATCCTAGCTATCTGATTATCAAAATAAACCACGCCATCTCAGATGCTTTATCGAGTATCGAGTTATATTCAGAAATCTTGACCTACTGCTCGAAAATTATCTCTGGTGAACCAGTCGTGCCAGTGCCTAACTTACCGACACTTCCCCCTGTAGATGAGTTATTACCTCCATCAACAAAAGGCTTTAGGGGTAATATCAACAAGCTGTTGTTTATTCTGCGACTTCTGTTCAAAAATATTTGGCGCCAACCAAAAGGCTTGAGTTTTGAGAAGACTGTACCTCTTGAGTTACGACGTACTGGCAATGTTTATAGACAGTTAGATGCGGAGGTTACCAAAGAGCTGATTCTACGTTGCCGTCAAGAAAAGACAACAGTACAAGCTGCTTTATGTGCGGCGCTGATATTTGCCACAGCCATAAAAATCGGATCAGGAAAGAAAAAATATGTGTCCTGTTGGATTCCTGTTGATCTGCGTAAACACTTGAAACCAGTGATCGACAATAAAAACATGGTCTTACTGGTTAGCTCCATAACGTCATTTCACACTCTCGACACAAATACCTCCTTCTGGAAATTAGCACGGGAAGTGAGACAACAAGTGGAAGTTGGCTTAAAGCGTGGCGATATGTTCACCGGAGTTTTGATGTATAAGAAGATGTTCGAGTTGGGGCTCACCCGCCGAGATCAAGCCCCTCAGACAGTGGCTATTTCCAATATTGGTCGAGTAAATATTCCCAGAGTTTACGGTCAATTTGAACTCTCAGAAATCAGTTTTGCTTCAGCACAAGCCATGTTTGGGGGTATTGTACTTGCTAATGTTACAACTTTTGAGGGAAAAATGTTTTTGCATTTCCCCTTTTCTAAGCCTGCAATCAGCCAGGAGACGATGGAGACTTTAGTAGATAGCTTCCTGTCCTACCTGGTTGATGCTAGCAAGGGAAAAATATCGCCCTGGGCTAGTTAAAATCGAATTACACCTACATTCTGCACCCTGAAATGTCAGACTAGGAATTTTGGTTGTTTGGCTGGGGGTTCTCCTGCATAGTAATGGTGAAAATATATATTTTTTCCCACACTTCCCATACCATTACTATGCACCACCACCGAAAAAAGTTTATGGGGGACTTGTCGTCCCCCAAAGTCAATCCATTGAACTTCAAGACACCTGACTGGCGTGCGCCTCTAGGAAAGGAATGCCCTACTGTGGCGCGTTCAAGAAGCCGCTACTCTTAAAATAAGAATAGTAGGTGTTCAATAATTTGGAATCTACGGATGGACAGACTATATCAGTGTCAGCTAGTCCATGTATTGTATGTTTACAGTCGTATCTCGGCATTTCCGCATTTACTGGTAGTTCTTCTGAAAAAAGCGACAAAAGAGGATACAGTGCGTTTTCATTGCTATTTTCTGTTTGACAAATTAGTTTGGTTCGCCACTTTTCATAATCCATCTGTTCAATGGGGTATCCCCAAGAACGGATCATGTTGAAAGCCTCGTTTACATAGATGTCATTAGGATTGACCATGTGAAAAGCCTTTCCTAGAGATTCTTTCTGTTGTGATATATTAAAAATCGCCTTACTTACATAGTCTACAGGTACTATGTCGCTGAAAACGCCTTCAAGATTTGGCACTGCTCCTAGCTGGATACAGCCTTTAATCATTCGAGAAAATAGATCTTCTGTATTACAGAAGCCTGTTTGACTGTGTCCTGTTATTCTCCCTGGCCTGTATATACATACGGGCAATCCTCGGTCACGAGCTTCCATAACTAATTTTTCTGCTACCCATTTACTTTCAGCGTAGCCATCATCGTTGTCTGGGGTATAGTCGAGGGAGTCTGATTCAAAAATTACTTGCTTGTCAGAATAGGCAGATGAGGAGAAAACCGACATAGTAGAGATAAAATGTACCGGCTTAATTTTGGTTTGGCTAGCCAATCTCAAGACTTCGTGAGTTCCGAGAACATTAGCTGGCTTCAAAACTGAGTAAGAGTAGACAAAATTTACCCAAGCACCATTATGATAAATGACATCCATCTGACTTGCTAGATGGTTAAACTGTGACTCGTCAAGACCCAATAGTGGAGCCGACAATTCTCCTATAACTGGAATAATTCTTGAGCTTTTGGTTTCATTCCATAGGCTATACGACTCCAGGGCTCTTTGCAGTCTCTGCTTACCTTTCTCAGAAGAGGTGGCACGTACGAGACAATATATATTCCCTTGAGTTTGTTCGAGGAGTTCAGAGAGTAAATAAACTCCCAAAAAGCCTGTTGCTCCAGTCAAAAAGATATTTTTCGGCTCAGTTATATCTTCAAAAGCTACAGACTGATTCTGAATTTTGGAGTCTAAGATTACTTCAGCCCTCAAGTCCTTAACTTGATTAGTAACCTGTGTACCATCGTTTCTCTTCTCAATAGCTTGGGCCACTCCTGCTACGGTGGGTGATTCAAATAGGTCCTGTAGCTTAAGTTCTATTGAGAAAGCTGCTCGCACACGAGAGATTACTTGGATAGCTAATAGGGAATGTCCTCCCAACTCAAAGAATTTATCGTGTATACCCACCTTTTCTATACCCAACACTTCTGCCCAAATGTCTGCTAAGACCTTCTGTGTTTCCGTTTGTGGAGCCACATACTCCGTTGACAGACTACTGACGAAATCTGGTGCTGGCAATGCCTTACGGTCTACTTTGCCATTGGGAGTCAGAGGCAGTTGCGACAACACCATCAACCCCGATGGCACCATATACTCTGGTAACCGCGACTGTAGATACTCTCTCAACTGCGGTATCAGTTCCTTTCTGAACTGAGAACTCAAGGGATTATTCCCATAATTATTCCAGTTACTTGCTGCCACCGATTTTTGAGTGAGCGGTGTTAACACTATCCCTTCTTTGGCTAACTCACTGCGCACAAATACCCCATCCATCAATTCGGGACTACCTTCTGCTGACCAACACAACTCTAGAGAATACCCATTATCCGAACTCAGTTGATGTAGCCTCTCTGGGTCGATGCCATTTACTGGCTTTGACTCTAAAAACTGCCTCAACTGCTGCACATTCTGTTTTGATTCTGGCTGTGATAGCAACTCTACCAAATCTACATCATTAGCTACTCTGCCATTGACTAAACCACTAAAGCAAATTGATTCTGGCCCTTTGTCTCGCAGATAATTTTCTATCTGTTGAACACTCAGAGAAGCTCCACTTTCTACAGTCGGTGTTATTACTTTTCCTGGTTGTGCCTCTATATGCAACAGTACGCTATAGCGATATTTATTCAGTTCATTGTGTTCTGTTCCCCTCTGTAAACGGATTTGTACATGAGTTATTTCTGGATGTTTTTCTTT
>NZ_JAAHHZ010000033.1:0-68856 GCF_010672005.1 Moorena sp. SIO4A5
AAGCCAGGTTTTCCTGAGTGACAAACTGAATACTTAGGGGCAAATAGTCTTCTCGGGCTTGGCTTGCCATCAGTAACCTTTCTCCGTGATCGGAATCGAGGTTAATCAGATTTTCGGTCAGTGGAATGGTCTGGGCTAAGCATCCTCCATTGATAAGGAAAAACCCAATTAAAGTAGCTTGTAGGGGTATACGGAATAGTTTTAGGCTACTTTTTTGAGCATATTTTTTAGCATTGTTTTTATTAATCATATATACTATTTCTCAATTGGATGAGGGACTTTACTCGGGTGGTTTTAGGGAGTAGGGAGTAGGGAGTAGGGAGTAGGGATGGATCGCTTTTGTCAAAATACGACCATTGAAGGCTATTATCATCTCAGGATAATTACCATTAATATAATAAAAATTTCCCCCATTTCCCTATCTCCCTACCCGTGAAATTTTAGTCGGACGCAAGAAACAGCCCTGCTATCCTTATCCACTCATCTCCTGATTAAGCCCAAATGCGTCCCCGACGGAAAGGGGGGTCATTGTCTGGCTTCTGGTCTTTAAACATAACCTTCCACCGTGCATAATCTTCTAGACCAGTAGCAAGTAACACTGATTTCTTTTCTTCATTAACCTCTGGTTGAACAGATGGAGAAGCAGCAGCAGGTTCTGCTTTTGGCTTGGCCTGGGTTTTTCTGCGACGACCGCGTCTGGGAGTTTTAGTTTCTTCTTCTGGCATAATTGTTTCTTATTGTTTCTTATGGTTTACGACATCTATTTAACCGTAAGCATTCAGCTATCAGCTATCAGCTATCAGCTATCAGCTATCAGCCCATAGGCTGACCCTTGACCTAGGGGCACGACCACATCAATACCATCCGCCCCAGCCAGAGGTTTTGAGTTGCTGATAACTAGGGTAAGCAAAGGGTGCTGGGTCATTGTAATTGGCACCATGGGTCAAGTCCATGCGAATAGTCACCAAGTCTTCGCCTCTACCATGAACCACATCCACTGCCCGATAGGGTTGAATCAGATCCGGTCTTTTGACTGGTGCTACTTGTTTGGGGTATCTCATCAAACACTCCTTTTCTGGTCAGTAGTGCTATAATACGAAGATTATTGCTTAGGTAGCAAGTTCTTTTTTGTTTCCAATTGGGTTTTTCCTTAGTTTATGCTTCCCTCTCGGTGAAGATTATCTCCTGTGAGAGGTTGAAGCAATTTTTTTGGCATTTTTCAGGTTAATCAATACTTTAAGCTAGGCTCGACGGGGTGACAAGCAGCCTTGTGAGCCTTACTGGGAGTAGGGTGTGGGGTGTAGGGTGTAGGGTGTAGGGTGTAGGGTGTGGGGTGTGGGGTATAGAGAAGCGATGCAGCGCCGACCTGAGGGGGTTTCCCCCATTAGCGACTGCATTGCTACTGCCATTAACCCAAGACGAGGTACCTCACCCAATTGAGAACTGCTATAGCGTTTGTATTTGAGTTGTAAACACACGTATTGCCAGAGAAGGCAAAATTCAAGAGGCAAAAGGCAAGAGGAGAAAGAGATTCGGAGTTTTCTTGGACAATAAAAAAAGACATCATAGGTTTACATTTCATTTATAAAGGCAATAAATGAATAAATGTGAAAGCCCTGCTTAACTGAAATTTTATAAAACTTGAGTGATACTTCATCAAAGCTTCACCTACATTGGCCGGATTGGTAGTTATGATATCTGAGGTTGCAAATATTATCCTAAATATCTGATTGGTAATTTGGGTTGAGAGTGTAATCAGTAAAACCCTGATTATCGAATGCTTGGTTCTGTTGGCAAATTGTCACGATTAGTAGGTGAATGGCAGCCACATACTAATACTAATGTGCAGGATGCTAACAGTAATCAATGGGATTTTAGAGGACTGCTGAGACTAGTAGCCATTTCACCAGTGGCTACTGTTACAAACCAACACATCATCAAGGGGCATTTTAGCATGTTTGATATCAAAAATGCTAGTTTTAACGAACTCGATAAGTCGTTGAACTTTGGGGAGACTGAGGTACACAAAACTCTGGTAAGTCACTCCAAAACCTCTAGCACTATTGTCTTTATTGACTCAGGGGTTGATGATTATCAGAGTTTAGTTAATGGTACGGTACCGGAAGCTGAGGTGATTGTCCTGGACTCTACACAGGATGGCGTTGAACAAATTACCAAGGCTCTGCAAGGACGCACTGATATTACTGCTATTCACATCGTTTCTCACGGTTCACCGGGGTGTTTGTATTTAGGAAATAGTCAACTTAGTCTAGATACTTTAAATCATTACACCCCTCAATTACAAACTTGGTCAACGACTGATTCACCCACTCCTATTCTCTTCTACGGCTGCAATGTTGCTACTGGAGATGCTGGTACAGAATTTTTGGAACGACTGCACCAAATAACTGGTACTGAGATTGCTGCTTCTGGGAACCGCACGGGTAATGCTGCCTTGGGTGGTGATTGGAATCTAGAATGTGGTACGGGTCAGATTGGTGTAGATTCAGCATTTTTGCCTGAATTGATCCAGGTATATCAAGGAATTTTTGCTGTTTCCTTTAGCAATGCTAACAACTTTGCAGTAGGAAATAGTCCTGCTGCTATTGCCACCGGAGACTTTGACCATGATGGTGATTTGGATTTAGTAACAGCGAACTTTAACTCTGATAACGTATCGGTGCTGTTAAATAATGGCGCAGGAAGCTATACCTTAAATGGGAACTTTGCCGTGGGACGTTTTCCCGTTGACGTTGCTGTGGGAGACTTCAACAAAGATGGTAAGCTGGATTTGGTGACGGCAGACCTAGGTCAGTTTTCCAGTGGAAACACTGTCTCGGTGCTGTTGGGTCAGGGGAACGGAAACTTTAACCCTGCCACTAGCTTTGTTACAGGCAAGGGACCCGCTGCTGTCGCTGTCGCAGACTTTGACGGCGATAACAACCAAGATTTAGCAGTAGTGACCCAAAACGACGTCAATACCCAGCTCTCGGTGTTGTTTGGTCAGGGGAACGGAAACTTTGACTCAGCCACCAATCTGAATACAGGCACAGGTGTTGCTGGTTCTATCTCTGTGGGGGACTTTAACAAAGATAGTAATCCAGATATAGTAATAGGATCTCGGGGATCAGTAATCTTCCTAGCGCTGAATAATGGGGCTGGGGGTTTCAACATTCCTGCCCAAGCGATTCCAACAGGTGTGTCTTTTGCCGCTGCTGGTGCTGTGGGAGACTTCGACAAAAATGGCAATCTAGACTTAGTCGTAGGTAGCGGTTCCGGTCGTGAGAGCGAAATCGCGGTGCTGTTGGGGAATGGAAATGGTACCTTTGGTTCTCCCATACCATTTACAACAGGTGGAGGTTCTGAAGTCGCCGTGGGGGACTTCAATGGTGATCACAACTTGGACATTGCAGCAGCAAGTGATGATCAAGTCTCACTGCTATTAGGGGATGGTGCAGGAGGCTTTACCCCTTCTGGTTCGTTTGGTGTGGGCACTAATCCCTCTTCCATCACTGTAGGGGATTTCAACAGTGATGGTAAACCAGACATTGCGACGGCCAACTCTGGCTCCGACAACGTGTCAGTACTGCTCAACACTACCTCTTTCTCAAGTTCCATTGTCGCAACCCCCAACGACGATAATCTGACCCTCACCCCAAAGAATGATATCATCAATCTGTTGACCGGTCAAGATATTGCCGAAGGTCTAGCAGGTGATGATTTTATTAACGGTGACGGCGGTGACGATAACTTATTTGGAGACGAGGGTAATGACACCCTCTTAGGTGGCAGTGGTCAGGATGAACTGTACGGTGGTAGCGGTGATGACAGCCTTGAGGGCGGTGATGGTGACGATAACTTATTTGGAGAGGCTGGCAATGACACCCTCTTAGGCGGTCAAGGCCAAGATAAACTCTTCGGCGGTAGCGGTGACGACCTTCTCAAGGGTGGTCAAGGAGATAACATCCTGACTGGTGGCGCTGGAGAAGACATGTTTGTCTTGTCCACAGCAGGCAAGAACACCATTGCTGACTTTGAAAATGGTGTAGATTTGTTGAAATTAGAGGGAGGGTTTACCTTTGACTCACTTTCTATCTTTGAACAAAATGGTGACACCTGGATCACAACTCAAAATAATCAACCGTTAGCTTTCTTGACTGATGTGGACGTCAATCTGATTACGGCTAACGATTTTATTTTTTAATCTAGCGTAAGCTATCAGCATTCAGCATTCAGCATTCAGCATTCAGCTATCAGCTATCAGCTATCAGCTAATGGGTGGCACAGGCTAGAAGCCTGTGCCACGGTACTTGATGTGCTTATGGGCATAGGATAAGCTACACCAAACAGCTTTTGAATAAGCGACTGGACAAGACAACAGGTAAGCAAAAGTTTAATCTGAGTTACGGAATGCTGACAGCTGACAGCTGACCGCTGAATGCTGACATATCAACCATGATCAAAAAAACTGCAAATACGCTCTTTCCCAGAATAAACATTAAACCGTTTTCCCCGCAGAAATCCCACAAGGGTAATCCCAAACTCTCTGGCTAGGGTTACCGCTAGACTGCTGGGAGCAGATACAGCGCAAACAATTGGAACCCTAGCCATGAGACATTTCTGTAAAATCTCAAAACTAGAGCGCCCACTGACCATGACAATGCGATCGCTTAAGGGCAGTTGATTAGTTAATAACGCTGAACCCACCAATTTATCCACAGCATTGTGACGTCCTACATCCTCTTGTAAACAGAGTAACTCTCCTTGGGAATTAAACAACCCAGCAGCATGGATTCCCCCAGTTGTGGAAAACACTGATTGAGCTGAACGCAGCTGTTCCGAGAGGCTGTAAATCACTTCAGTGCTGACTTCCATAGCATCAGACATCACTGGACACCCTCGCAACCGTAGTGCCTCAAGACTAGCTTTTCCACAAATTCCACAGGCGCTGGTGGTAAAAAAGTGGCGTTCCAGGGGCTGCAAATCTGGAGTCAGTTCTTCCCTCAAGGTCACATTCACAATATTATAGCGCTGCTCACCATCTCGATTAGAATCCACACAGTAGCTAATCCGTTGAATATCATCCCGATGCTTCACAATTCCTTCACTATAGAGGAACCCTGCTGCTAGTTCAAAATCTGCCCCTGGGGTGCGCATGGTCACCGCAACGGTTTTCTGGGCAGAGGTCAGGCGAATTTCCAAGGGTTCTTCTGTTGCCAGTTGATCTAAACGCGATCGCACTTGGCTGTTTTCCACTACCCAGACTTGGGATTTAGTTTTGCTACGGTGCTGATTCATACTTTATACTCAGAGCTTGCACCAAGTTTAAAATTATCTGTAAAGGCAGGGAGTAGGGAGTAGGGAGTAGGGAGTAGGGAGTAGGGAGTAGAACTGCATCGTTATGCCCTATTCCTTAAAATTAAAAATATACCTCACCCATTAGATAAATACTATAGATTTATCTAACTTTTTATGGTATTACTAAATTAAGCGATCGCTCTGCTATCAACAAACACAATAATTCCTAGCAACCAACCCTTTAAACCTCAGTTTTATTGACACCAATAAACCGTTATATTCCCTCCAACATTTCATCCTAAGCATTTCCTTAAATTAAGTTATTTATTATATAGTAATCCCTAGAGTAATTGTGATAATTTTTGTTCCCTATTCCCTATTCTCTATTCCCTATTCCCTATTCCCTATTCCCTGCTCCCTGCTCCCTGCTCCCTAAAATCCAGAAATTGTTTACCTCATAGCTATGATAATTGCTATAAGTTTATGGTAACGTAATCAAGTACCCAGATTTTAACGTTACTCCAAACTCATGCTGCGTCAACCCAAAAAAGGCTGGACTCCTTCCCACTGGGCAAACTGGAAACCATTCGGTATTGGTGAACAATACCCGAACAATTATTGGGAAGTCTTCAGAGCAGCTTGGGAAAACCGAGACCAGTTATCCTATGCTTGGGATATCTTAAATCAGGGAGTGTGCGACGGTTGCGCCCTTGGCACTACTGGTATGAAAGACTGGACTCTTGATGGCGTCCATGTCTGTAATGTCCGGCTGCGGCTGTTGCGGATGAATACCATGGCAGCATTTGACCCCGAAATCTTAGCAGATGTCTCTCAGCTTCAGAGGAAAAAAAGTATCCAACTGCGGGATTTAGGACGGCTTGCTTACCCCATGATGCGGCAACGAGGGGAGCAAGGATTTCGTCGAATTAGTTGGGATAAAGCACTGGAATTAATCAGTGATTCCCTAAGGAATAGTTTACCTTCACCCATTGATAGCAGCACTAACCGATTTAGCGTTTATCTAACCAGTAGAGGTACAGTAAATGAAACCTACTATGCTGCCCAAAAAGCAGTGCGGGCAATCGGAACTAATAATATAGATAATGCTGCTCGCATCTGCCATTCTCCGAGTACTGCTGGACTTAAAGCAGGATTAGGGGTAGCAGCTACTACTTGTTCTTATCAAGATTGGATTGGCACAGATTTATTAGTATTCATTGGCTCTAACGTTGCCAACAATCAACCAGTTACAGTTAAGTATCTCCACTGGGCTAAGAAGGCTGGTACCAAAATTGTGGTAATTAACACTTACCAAGAACCAGGTATGGAACGCTATTGGGTGCCTTCGATTCCCGAAAGTGCCTTATTTGGTACTAAATTTGCCGAAGACTTCTTTTTAATCAATATGGGTGGGGATATGGCATTCCTCAATGGCACCCTTAAGGAGATGATTGCTAACCATTGGGTAGACTTATCCTTCATCAAAAATCATACGACTAATTTTGAGCAATTAAAAGCAACCCTAGCTAACCAATCCTGGGAAGAACTAGAACAGCTTTCCGGTACCTCCCGTGAACATATGTACGCCTTTGCCAAGATGCTAGCTGAAGCTGATAAAGCTGTGTTTGTCTGGAGCATGGGTATTACCCAGCATCAGTGTGGCGAAGATAATGTGCGAGCCATCATTAACGTAGCCTTAGCAAAAGGGTTTGTTGGTCGAGAAGGCTGTGGGTTAATGCCGATTCGGGGTCACTCTGGGGTGCAAGGAGGAGCAGAAATGGGATGCTATGCCACGGTTTTTCCTGGTGGTAAGCCCATTACTCCAGAAAATGCGGCCAAGCTCAGCCAACAATGGCAGTTTGAAGTACCCACCACCAAAGGATTAACAGCAGCGGAAATGATTGATGCTGCCCATTCAGGGGAGTTGGATATAGTATTTTCCGTCGGAGGCAATTTCCTGGAGGTGTTGCCAGAACCAGATTATATCAAAGAGGCACTACAGCGAATCCCTCTGAGAGTCCATATGGATATTGTCCTCTCCAGTCAAATGTTAGTAGAACCTGGGGAAACCGTAGTCTTGTTACCCGCCACGACTCGCTACGAAATTCCAGGGGGAGTAACTGAAACCAGTACCGAGAGACGGGTGATTTTCAGTCCAGAAATTCCTGGCCCTCGGATTGGGGAAGCCCGTCCGGAGTGGGAAGTGTTTATGGAACTAGCACGGCGAGTGCGTCCGGATTTGGCAGATAAATTATACTTTGATAGCACAGCCGCCATTCGGGCAGAAATTGCCCAGGTTATCCCCCAGTATGCTGGTATCCAACATCTGAAGGAAGCTGGTGATCAGTTCCAGTATGGCGGTTCCCATCTCTGCTTTGGCTGGAATTTCCCCACACCGGATGGGTTAGCCCATTTTTCCCCCTTATCTCCACCCAAGTTAGAGCTGCCAGAAGGTCATTTCTTGGTAGCCACCAGGCGAGGTAAACAATTTAACAGCATGGTGCAAGAACAGAAAGATGCCATTACTGGGGCAAGGCGAAAGGCGGTGCTGATGAGTCGGGTGGATGCTAAAAAACTGAGATTAAACCATGGCGATGCCGTAATCCTGAGGAATCAACAGGGTCAATTCCAAGGAAACATCCATATCGCACCGATTACACCAGGAAATTTACAGGTACATTGGCCTGAAGGAAATGTGCTATTGGATAAACGCAAGCGATCGCCTGAAGTAGATATTCCAGACTACAATGCTTTGGTTCGACTGGAGAAGGTTTAACGATCAGAACTTGTGTGAACAGATAGTATCGAGTTCGGTTAATTACTTTGTATTCAGGTAATTTGTAATTTATACTTTTTAAGTTACAAGTTACAAGTTACAAGTTACAGGTGACAAGTTACAAGTTATAAGTTTTATAGGGCACCTCAATGAATTGTGATAATTTTTGTGCCCTACTCCCTACTCCCTACTCCCTGTTCCCTACTCCCTACTCCCTACTCCCTACTCCCTACTCCCTACTCCCTACTCCCTGTTCCCTTTGCTATATAAGTAGTCAACCGGACATAATATTAGTCAGCAACATATCGCCATCCTTGAGGTTCATATTCCCGTTGAATTCGCACCATCCAGCTACCTTGTGGAAGCTCTATGGGCTGATGCTCTTCGTGAGTTAAGGTTGCTATTTCTGAAACAACTTGTAGATAAAGGATGCCATTTTTTTCGTATAACTGAGCAACACCATCACTGATGCGATGGGAATGTCCAGTTACCTCTCCTTCTGCTAGGGTTAGGTGAGGTAACTGTTGTCCATTGATTTGCTCTACAGGAAGTAAAATAACGTCCCCTTGTCGAATAGGTTGCATAGGTTCTTTGATTAGTTGTTAGTTTGATTAGTTGTTAGTTTGATTAATTGTTAGTTTGATTAATTGTTATCTAGTTATCGATTAGTTGGGAAAGGTCATATATCATGTCGGGATAATTACCCTTAATAAAAATCTCCCCCATCTCCCCATCTCCCCATCTCCCCATCTCCCCATCTCCCCATCTCCCTATCTCCCTATCTCCCCACACTTCCCACCCTCCCCTCGCTCTCTAGAAAGATGGGTATTCAACCTGACTTGATAATAAGGGTTCTTTTTCCCCTTACTATAGCATTTATCCTAGTAATGATGTACAGTCAATTGGCTTATGCCTACTCCCTATTGCGTACTCCCTATTGCCTAAAACCTAGGACAAAGTACTTGATAAGTATGAAAAATTATAGGTTTTATAAACGAGTTGTGAAAATTCCGAAACCCAAAATCATTGTGAGTACGGGTATCCTGCCCCCGTGAAATTTCACAACCTATTTATAATTGCTATAGACAATCAAAACTCAAAAGTTTTCAATTAACAATAAACAATTAACGATTAACCGCTATATAATTAAATTTTGTAATTTTTTTTTATTAAACTTGATAGAAATTAATAATTTGTTACAATAAAAGATACTCATTATCTATAATAGAACTAATATGACACGCCAGCAATTGAAATCGAACCTGCCAACAAAAATTTGCCCTGTTTGTCAACGTTCCTTTACATGGCGCAAAAAATGGCAAGATTGTTGGGAGGAAGTCAAATATTGCTCAGAGCGCTGTCGCAGACGGAAATCTGGCGTGAAGCAGAGATGAGGTATCAAGGATAACCAGGGCTAGTTCCAAAGGTTTCGTCAGTGAACTTTTTGTGTTTTGTATATTTTCATACTTGACACAGCAGACTCTCATAATTCACACTATGTGTTCTAATCCTTAATCTTTTCTTCATTCTTGTGTATGTTTGTGAAGACGGTGTGTCCCAAAGTCATTATCCACGGTGGTGCTGGTAGTTCTATAAAAGGCAAAGGAGGGGCTGATGCGATTCGCAAGTCCCTCCACTCAATTATTGAGGAGATTTATGCCTTGTTAGTGAACGGTAGTAGTGCGACTGATGCTGTGGTCCGAGGCTGCCAACTGTTAGAAGATGACCCGCGCTTTAATGCTGGAACCGGTTCAGTGTTGCAATCAGATGGGCAAATCCGGATGAGTGCGTCCCTGATGGAAGGTCAATCTCAGCGCTTCAGCGGTGTGATTAATGTGTCGCGAGTGCAGCATCCGATTCAGCTGGCAGAAGCGTTGCAAGGCTCCGATGACCGCGTGCTGTCGGACTATGGAGCGGCAGAATTGTTACGAGACATGCAACTCCCGGTTTACAATCCTATGACGCAGCTGCGGTTACAAGAGTGGCTCAAAGAAAGGCAGGCCAATTTTAGCCATAAGATGGCGGGAGTGATTGCTGAGGACGAATTGGTGACCAGCTCTGAAGCTCGAAGGGGAACCATTGGTGTGGTTGTACTAGATAGCCGGGGTCATCTGGCAGCAGGGACCTCTACTGGTGGTAAGGGTTTTGAACGGATTGGTCGCGTCAGTGACTCGGCAATGCCAGCAGGAAATTACGCTACTGGTGATGCAGCAGTGAGCTGCACCGGTATCGGGGAAGACATTATGGAAGAGTGTCTAGCAGCACGGATTGTGGTGCGAGTCACTGATGGTTTATCCCTGGTGAATGCCATGGAGCGTTCATTTAAGGAAGCTCGGAAGAATCAGCGAGATTTTGCCGCTATTGCTCTAGATGCTAATGGTGCGATCGCATGGGGCAAAACTAGCGAAGTTCTGCTAGCGGCTTATCATACTGGCGAAAAGATTGTGGATACCTTGAATATGACTAAGGATGTGGAATTTTTGTCGATTTAAGTCGATTTAAATGTATCTGAACAATTACGCATACAGGATGCTGAAATCTTGATAGTCATTAGTAATGGCTTTTCGGTACCTGTTAGACTAAGCTGTTAACTTTAGTGGCCTCAAACTGCTATTGTGTATAGCTTTGATATTTTGATAATTGATTTTTTATACTAAATAGTATCTCAATGGCTAAAAGCGTTGCCTAGCAATACTTTGAGCCATTTTTTATGAGAATTAGCCTTGTGGTCAACCCCTCAGCTCCTACTCCCTACTCCCTACTCCCTACTCCCTACTCCCTACTCCCTACTCCCTTGTGGGATTTCCAAATTCCATAGAGCATCAATCCCACTACCCACATAGTCTGAGGCTTGGTGCAGCTCAATCCATTGTGCAAGAGCACTGGACACATAACTAGATGGTTTACCTAACTCAGCCAAGGTCTCAGCTGCTGAGGCACGTACACCAGACTCTTCATCTTTGAGGCACCCCAGCAAGGCAGTGATCACAACTTGAGAAGAATTACCCAACTGGCTTAAGGCATTAATAGTGGCACAACGTACATCAGAATCTTGATCATCTAGCTGGGGTAGTAGGGCACTGACAACTGTTTCAGAAAGGTTCCCTAACTGACCATTACCTAACTGACCTAAAGCAGTAGCGGCGGCACAACGGAGATCAGAATCTTGATCTTTGAGGGATGTGATTAAAGCACTGACTACGGTTTCACTACGCTGGTCTAATTTACCCAACACTGAAGCACTCAAGCAACGAACACGAGAATTTTGATCGTTTAGCCTTGTCAATAACGCACTCACAACGGTTTTACCACGCTGCTTCAATTTGCCCAATGCCCAGATACTGGAGTAACGAACACGAGAATTTTTATCGTTTAACCGCATCAACAAGCTATTCACGACTGGCTCAGAAACCTGAGCTAATTCACCTAATGCTAAAGCTGCTTCAGAACGAACCGTAGCATCGTCATCTTTTAGCCAGCTCAGCAATGTATTTACTAAGCTTTCTGAAGTATTGTCTAATCTGACAATAGCGCTTAGTGATAAGTTCTGAATATTTTTTGGAAGACTAGTGTGATGGAGAGTAGTCAGATAATAGTCAGGAGAGTCTAATTTATTTAAACTATCACTAGTTAATCTATCACTAGTTAATATCTCACTGGCCTGGTGACGCACGGTATTATTATTATCTTCTAGCCCTGCCAAAAAGGTTTTGAGGAATGTCGGGTTTTGCCCTAATTGGTTTTGCCCTAATTGGTTTTGCCCTAATTCCACTTGGCTTTCCTGGGATTGTGTATCTTTCTGAGAGTTTGCTCTATCTTTCAATAGTTGTAAAAGGTCAAGTTTAATCTCAGTCTGATTCAAGTCGGAAAGGGTTTGAAAGACTTGCTGATGGAGTTGGTAACCAACTCGCCGTGAATCACTGGCTGCTAGGGTAACTAATGCTGCTAAAATTTATTGCAGTAGGGAATTATCTGCTATCTTCAAGGGTTGAGTATTTTCGGTAAGGCAAGTGGCAGCAAATAATAAATCCCGATGTAACCAAGACTCATACTCACTGCCATGATTTAAAATTTCCTGAATTGCTTTAGCGGCTTTTTTTGGTTTAAGCTGAGCAATTAGTAGCAGCAACACGTCTTGCCAGTGGGAGTCATGGAGATAGTCTTGGATATGATTAAGGATAATCTCAAAATTTTCTTCATTATCGGCTTGATAGTTAATTTCTTGAGCACACAGATAGTCTTGAAAGATTTTATGGATAAAGGCGTAACCATCCAATCCTTGTTGTGTTAAAATGCCAGTGCGATGCTCCTTTGGAGCCGCTACGCTATCCCTAATCAAATTAACCAACCGTTTTGCCTCTGCCTTGGCCTCGTATAACTGAATCTGTTTCAGGTTTTTAATTTCTCTACCAAACCAAGCGATCAGTTCATCTCGATTAATTACTATCCTACCTTCTTTCTCCGTTTTACTCTCCTGGATATTCATCCAATACCCGAGACGTTCCATCAATCGTCTACAATCATTCAATCCCAGATATTTCAGCTTCTGATTATTACTAATATCTGGACTAATATCTGGTTTATTATCCCAGGAGGTTAATAACAGGTCTACTGCCTGGTCATAAAGCTGATAGCGCTCCAAAGGCAATCGGAAATGATAGCGGTGAATTAGGGTAATAATTGTCAACAATAGGGGGTTTCGTGCCAGGCGTCTAATCTGCTGATGCTCATATAGCACTTTGCTCAGGCTTTCTTTAAGTCGTTGTGCTTCTGCTTTGTATTGAATCTGACTATAGTACCAGCGCTGAATAAATTCCTCTATTTGACTGTCATCAAAGGACTGAATTTGATAGGGATAAAATTCTTCGTTCCTGTAAAACTCCCAGATAAAATTTGAGTTATGGTAACTGGAATTATCGCAGGTTATAATTACCCAATTGTTAGGAAATTGCTGGATAAAATCCTTAATTTTACCTACGACTTGCTCACCTTTTGCTGGTTCTGTGACTTGATCAAGCCCATCGAGCAAAATCAATGTTCGTCCATCCTCCAGCCAATGTTCAAAGAAACCTTTAGGCAGGGATTTCACCAATAGGGTTTTTTCAGCAAACTGCCGTGCATACTCTAGAATACTGATATCTGAATACTCGACCCAATCCCGAATATCAATTAAAATCGGCAGCCAGTCAAGATCTGGCGCTAACCCCATTGCTTCTGGTTGCTTCTGGGCTAACATGACAGCAACATAATTCATTAAGGTGGTTTTACCTGAACCAGGCGCACCCAGTAACATGACGTTTCGGGATTTAGCAGAGGTAACCTGCCAGGTTTTTACGGCTGATAAATATTGGGCAAGAGTTTTTTTAACCGTTTGCATGGGCAATGGTTGCCATTGCTTACCGGGTAATGCTACCTGAGGGTGAAAAACCCGCGACTCTACCGGTCGCTGACTACTGGGAGGATGTAACACTTCCACCTCAGGCATGACAAAAATTTGGTCAAGCTTAAGGGAATGGTTTCCATGCTGGGTCGCTACCAACATCCCAGCAAACTTAACATGATCAATCT
Organism: Moorena sp. SIO4A5; assembly: GCF_010672005.1. NCBI lineage: Bacteria > Bacillati > Cyanobacteriota > Cyanophyceae > Coleofasciculales > Coleofasciculaceae > Moorena > Moorena sp. SIO4A5. The sequence goes on from NZ_JAAHHZ010000033.1 coordinate 13,643, forward strand.
TGTTGGAAATTTGCTGGAAATAGTTTTCCTTAGTTAGTTGAAATTGTAAATAAGTGCTGGTTTTCTCAGTATAAGTCTTGACAAAGGTTTCCATCCAGGGAAGGATAAAACTATCTTGTGGTTGAGTGGGGGCATAGTTTGAGGCTACCTGCTTAAATTTCTCCACAAGCAAAGAGGTTAATGGTGCTTTGTGCTCCTCTTGGAGGGGTTTGTGTAATTCCTCCTGTACTTCCCTATCTTGGAAAAAGTCTTCCAGAAAAAACGCGATCGCATCAGGAGCAGAGTAATAGAAAAGGCGCTGCTCTGGTGCCAAGGGTTCTTCTCGCACTAGGGCAGCTTTGAGTCCTTGCTCTACTGCTTTGTGGATGTCGGCAGGAGTTAGCCTAGTTTGAATTTTTCTCCCTAAAATAGGGGTAACAGATTTAGCAACAACAGAAGCAATTTCCCAGGTCATCAGGCTAGCTAAATTTTACCTCAACAATTATTATCGCAGTCTTTAGTCATTTGCTTCCCCTTCTTACTTCTGTTACCCCTATTGCCCCTCTTGAAACACCCAATTTAGGGAATTTAGCAACAACCTGATCAACTTACAGCCATCCCTATACTTGCTCAGCTGTTGGAATCTTCAGTGGTCTTTAATCGCCAACCGGGTTTAACTACCTGATTTCCACGAGCTATTACCAAGCTATCGTTTGGAACATCCTTGGTAACCACAGAACCAGCGGCCACAGTGACATCTTCTCCTAAGGTGAGTGGTGCCACCAAAACACTATTCGAGCCAGTCTTAGTGCGATCGCCTATCTGGGTTTTATGCTTTTTAACACCATCGTAATTGGCAGTAATCGTACCTGCGCCAATATTCACTCGGGACCCTAGGGTAGCATCTCCTAAATAAGATAGATGAGAGGCATTAGTGCGATCGCCAATCTGAGTATTTTTCAGTTCCACAAAATTTCCGATACGGCAGGATTCTCCTACTTGGGCATTACCCCGAAGATGGGAATAGGGACCAATACGGGTGCCATCTTGAACCACAGAATCACTGACCACTGAATATAGCACGGTCACCTTCTCACCCAACTGGCTATTTTCAATCAGACTCCCTGGGCCAATCCTGCTACCAGCACCAATCACGGTCTTACCCCGCAAATGAGTTTGGGGCTCAATGATGACATCAGGTTGCAATTGGACAGTGTCATCAATGGTGATACTGTTTGGGTTAATTAATGTCACCCCTGCCTTCATCCAGCCATCCTTAATCCGCTCTTGCAAAATCTGCTCAGCCATGGCCAGCTGTTTACGGTCATTAATCCCGAGAATTTCGTGGTAATCTTCCACATCCACTGCCATTACTGGATTAACCATGGTAACCGTATCCGTTAGGTAATACTCATTTTGGTCATTATCCGCAGAGAGTTTTGGTAAGACCAAAGCCAATTGAGACCAGTTGAAGCAATAGACACCAGCATTGATGCGGTTATTTTGCTTTTGAGCATCAGTGCAATCCCGGTGTTCCACAATCTGTTGCAGCTGATTGTTACTATCACAGAAAACCCGTCCATAACCGGTGGGATTGGGCACATGGGCAGTTAGGATCGTAGCGCCATTGTTATGGGCTTGATGGCTTTCTAATAGTTGTTTAATGGTGTCGGGACGCAACAAGGGAACATCACCATTTAAGACCAGTAAGTCTCCGGTATCGTCTGCCAAGTGGGGCAACAGTTGCTGGACGGCATGACCAGTACCCAATTGCTCTTTCTGTTCAACGAATTCTACATTGGTGTAGGCGCTCAGACTTTCTTTTACCCGTTCACTCTGATAGCCACAAATCACCATCACTCTGGAGGGGTTAATAGAAACACAACTGTTGAGCACTCGCTCCACTAGAGTTTGTGAACCCAAACGGTGACAGACTTTGGGCAGGTCAGATTTCATGCGAGTTCCGCGTCCTGCCGCTAGAATTGCTACTGCAACCATAGATTAGCTTTTTGCTTCCATCTTTGCATCCCTATCATACTCACACTTGACCTCAGTTTGATGTCATAAATTGGCAGTTTTGTTAAAGATGCACGAGAGAGAATTAATAATTCCGGAGAAGCATGATTACTATATTGGGAGAATAAATAGTGTTATTCCCTATTTAATTTGATTAATTGCTAATTAAGTCAATAATTACCGTATTATTACTATAAAAGGGGAATCGGGAATCGGGAATCGGGAATCGGGAATCGGGAATCGGGACTGCATCCGTTAAAACCGTCTTGACTATTGCCTATTGCCTATTGCCTGGCGTTGCGTCAGTCTTTGAATGAATAGGAGTAGAGTGGGCATCCTGCCCGCGCGAAAATAAGCATGAAACTGGCAAGATGCCAGTTCTACACAAGATGCCAGTTCCACACAAGATGCCCATTCCAGGAAACTGGCAAGATGCCAGTTCCACACAAGATGCCCATTCCAGGAAACTGGCAAGATGCCAGTTCCACACAAGATGCCCATTCCAGGAAACTGGCAAGATGCCAGTTCTACACAAGATGCCAGTTCCACACAAGATGCCCATTCCACCTCACTCTTAAAATCATTCAATTATTAAGCAACACGTTTGGCCTTTTGCTACTCCCTACTCCCTACTCCCTACTCCCTACTCCCTACTCCCTACTCCCTACTCCCTACTCCCTACTCCCTACTCCCTACTCCCTACTCCCTACTCCCTGTTCCCTATTCCCTATTCCCTGTTCCCTATTCCCTTTGCTCTCTCAACCAACGCTTTTTCCAATGGGAGGTTGCTTCAAGTAAAGAGTTTTGCTGCTCATGGCGGCGTCGGTGTAGAATGTCTGAGGCTGAGTCTGATAAATTCGGGTCTCGGTAAGGTACAGCGGCACGAGTTTGCAAATGTTCTTGTTCTCGGATTGATAAGCTAGGTAAATCAGCTTCAGTAAAGCTAGCGACAGTACCGGGTTGCCGATTTCCCACTTCAATGGTAGAGCCAATAGTAAACCCAGCTGTGATCAGGGCAATTCTCACTGCTGCGGCACAAGAGTAGGTGGCTAGTCTACCGGTGTCTGAGCAACATTGGGCTAAGTGTTGAATAAATTCGAGAGTCCATAATTGGGGACAGTTGGGTGGGGAAAAGGGGTCAAGAAAGATAGCATCAGCTTGGAAGTTAGCTTGTTGCACCTGTTGGATAGTTTTTCTGGCATCACCGAGATAGAGTTGAGCTTGCAATTGCTGGGTTTCAACCAGTCCAGTAGTTGCCAGAGCCTCTAATAGTTGGGGGATAGGATTGGGAAAGTGATTAAGCCAACCCTGAGCGATCGCAGCTTGTGGTACGGTAGAGTGTAATTCTAGGGCAACTAGTTGGACATGGCAGTGGGGATTGTGTGTCCAAATTTCCGCTAGGGCAGCAGCGCTGTTGTAACCTAGACCATAACAGATATCTAATAACCGTAGCACTGGCTGTTGGGCTTTTTCAGCTATTTGGCAGGGTTTGACAAACTTCAGCTGGGCTTCTTCTATGGCACCTTGTCGGCTGTGATAGGATTCACCAATTTCTGAACAAAAGAAGGTGAATGAGCCATCAGCAGTCATTTCGGGTGTGAATACCTTTTTATCGGGCATTAGGGAGTAGGGAGTAGGGAGTAGGGAGTAGGGGTAACAGGGAACAGTTAATGTAGGGTGGGCAGTGCATCAGACAGATTCACCAAGCTGGTTATAGGGTTACTCGGCACTGCCCACCATCTGCCCACCATAGAAGGTTATGTGGTTGTTCGCCTTTGGCGTTCCCGTGGGGTAGGTTATTTGCCCAACATGCAACATGTAACCTGCTAACTTTCAACCCTTCTAGGGGAAGAGTTGATGCTGGAATTTATAATAATTAATGGCAAAATCCCCCAAGCTACCAAAACCCTAGTCTATGACACATCCTTTTCAAACACCCCACAGCGGATATCACTGGGACGGTAAGAGCGATCGCTTTTTTGAAGGTTGGTACTATCGGGTGACGTTACCCAGTTGTGGTCAGACGTTTGCGTTTATGTATTCCATTGAAGACCCCATTGGTGGTCAACCCTATAGTGGGGGTTCAGCCCAAATTCTAGGCCCTGATGATCAGTATCTGTGTCGTACCTTCCCCCATCCGGAACAGTTTTGGGGGTCATCGGAATCCTTAGGTCTAGGACATTGGGGTAAAACTAAATTACAAATTACTCCTCAATACCTTGACCCGGATAAATTTGAGTATCAAATCAAGGAAGGATATCAGGCTACAGCTACCTTGAATCAAGGGTTTATTCGGGACCCAGCCAGCGGAAACTATTGTGATTGGCGCTATGAAATTAAACCGATTTATGGCTGGGGAGATCAGGGAAAACCCCAGCAATCAACCGCTGGCTGGCTTTCGTTTTTACAGATATTTGAACCAGGATGGCAAATCTTGATGGCCCACGGTTTAGCCACTGGCTGGATTGATTGGAATGGTAGGCTATATGACTTTACCAATGTCCCGGCCTATGGGGAAAAAAATTGGGGTCGTGCTTTTCCTAAGAAGTGGTTTTGGCTTAATTGCAACAGTTTTACCGATCAACCAGACCTGGCTCTAACTGCTGGTGGTGGTAGACGGGAAGTAATGGGGTTGGCAGAAGCAGCTGCATTGATTGGCATTCACTACGAAGGTAAATTTTATGAATTCGTGCCGTGGAATTCAGAAGTAAGCTGGCAGATTGAGCCTTGGGGAAATTGGCAGATGCAAGGGCGCAATGGGGAGTATGAAGTAGAGTTAACTGGTACAACTGACTATCCTGGTACACCTCTACGAGCTCCGACGGAACAGGGGTTAGATTTCATTTGCCGGGATACTATGCAAGGTCACCTGAGGTTGGAACTTAAACAACGACGTGGGGATAACGTTGAACCGATTTTGATAGCTGAAAGTAAGTTATGTGGATTAGAAGTTGGTGGTATTCCTTGGGAGAAACCCTGGAATTCTTCTGCTAAATTGCCTTGGGTTTTGTGATATAGTTCTACGCCTAAGGCAAGAGGCATGCATGCTAAAGTTTACTACCACAGCTTTTCAGATTTTATCTTCATTGGCTTTTATGTTATTAAACAGGAATTCTTGATAATAACTAGACAGCTTGATTAGTCATCAGACTTATATTTTATCTTCATAACATAATTTGTTTTACCTTTGCTTCCGAATGTCACATCGACACCTTTTATACCATCTACATTAATTCCCAAAGCAACATCACGGCTCATCTGAATCTCCATTTCATCAACGTTTTGCTTGCGCCCCTCCTCAATGACTGACCTTATGATTGCACTATCATCTTGAGAAAGATTACCTGGTGATTTCACTAGATCTACTACATATCTAATAAGTGCCCATGCAGTTTTATAAGTGGAAAATGGATCGATAAAGGTTTCCCATGTAAATTGAAATTCAAGCTTCTTTGTTTTCTCGTTATAAACTAGTTTCATAGAATCATTTAGTTTTTAACAATACCTTCGCCAATCTAGGATATGAAAAATTGCAATTAGTCAACAGGGCTTTGGTAGGATACTTGGTATTACCCCTAATACAGTATCTCAAAAGCCCATTTTTGAGCGATTTACACCGATTGAGTATCAATCTTAACCATTTGTACAGCCTCACAGTAAATTACTTAATGCTTATCAGCCTTAGTAATAATATAGCGGTTTTCAATTCGGTGAGGTAGACAATTTTGGGATTTTAGGGAACAGGGAACTTCGCAATTGGGAACTTCGGAATTGGTAAAAAATCCTGTCTAAATCATAAGTATGGAAAACGCTATATAAGAGATTGACAGGGAGCATGTCACTTATGCAGAGCATTTGTACTAAAGCTATAGCCCCCTCATGGGTTTTAGCTTGCTCTAATACTAGATAGTTCATCAACTTTGACCTGCTCCCGATTGAAACTCCTCAAGGCTATAAGCCGGGGGAGTTTCAAAATACTACAGTTTGAAGTGCAGAAGGTGGGCGGAAACATTGGCAAAACATAGGGAAATGCGATGCTCCTTGGCCTTTGGGCCACGCTACGCGAATGGAGCCGCTACGCGATCGCAAAAACCAAAATCCCCAGAAACGTCACCCCAGATACCATTGTTCAAGATCAAAAAAAAACCCCAGCGGGTAGCTGAGGGATTAGTCAGGGTGCATCTACTATTTCTGAATCCAAGGGAGTTCTACCTATATCCGGAAATATTTCCAAAACCTAGGAAAATGCGATATAGCGTTTTTCATAGCTATGAGGTAAACAGTATTTTTTCCCACTTCCGACTTCCCTGCTCCCTGCTCCCTGCTCCCTGCTCCCTAAAATCCACCGGCGTAAGTACCTCACCCAATTTCAAAATACTACATCAACCCAAAGACCGCAGAAAATTACCTAATCCTACACCAATAAACGTAGCTACTGCATAACCCAGAGTACCGCAAAGAATAGCAGGAGTAACAAGTTTATCCCACTGCCGTGCTGTCGCCATAGCCGCTGCTGTAGTTGGCCCACCCATATTAGCATTGGACGCAATCAGCAATTCAGCTAAATCCAAACCCAGCAATCGACCAACTCCCAGTAGCACTAACAAATGGATGGCGAGAATTAATCCAGCAAAGATAAACAGAACTGATCCGACTCGTAGCACTATTTCCACATTAGCGCTGGCTCCAATTACAGCAAAAAATACCTGCATCAGCAGATAGCCAATTTTTTCTGCTGCGGTTATCCTACCTAAATAACTTGGAAATACTGTCGCTAGCATCACAATTAAAACCGTTACCACCAGAATTCCCCCTTTGTTGAAGCCCAACCAGCTAGCGAGACCATAACCTACAGCACAAGTGGTCATACTAATGGCTAATGCCAAAGTGATATCGATAACAGAGAGTCCTTGTCGAGACTGGGAATCAAAGACACTAAACTGGCTAGAATTAGTATTCTCATGGGAACGTTGGTTAGGGAAAATTCCCCGTAGCCACTTCATTGAAGGTAAAGCAAACAACAGTAAAAAGTACAAGGTCATAACTAAATTATCTGCTGCTACCCCGGCACTGAGTAAATCTCCTGCTCGTAACCCAGTGCTTTCAGCGGTTGCCGCAAAATTAACAGAACCACCAATATAAGTAGCACAAAAAATTGCTGCCAACTTCCAACCTTCTTCTCCTAAAGGAATGAGATAGTAAGCCACTACTGTTCCTAGGATTGTTCCCACTGCACCAATGACATAGGCAATTAAGATAGACCCAGCCTCCCACACAATCCGAAACAAGTCAGCTTGGAATAGTAGCAAAGGAATCGCTAAAGGAACTAAGTAAGACCAGACCACCCCATAGGTGGGAGCATCCGGTGGGATAATCCTAAGATTAGATAGGATGAAGGTTACCAAAATGGTCACAACAGCCCCAGATAGTTTAGCTCCCCAAGGAGTACGTTCTGCCCACAATCCAATTGTTGCTGCTGACAGCAGCACAGCCCATAAAGCGAAATCTTGATCAGGATTTATTAGAGAGGTTGCCATTTTGCTTATCTAAAAGCTTTTGAAAATAGATTGTCAAGGATTTTGCGATCTTCGTCTAGGTCAGCTTCGGTGTAGGGAAGGTAAGCTTTTTCCTCCTTGAGGAATTGGTAGGTTTCCCAGCGAGAAGAGAAGTTAAGGATTCTGCGGACTTGGGCAGCGCCAAGCTGACCTTGACGATAGTGATCAGCCACGATCAATTCAAGGATTCTGCGGGAGAGGTCACCTACTTGGAGTTGACTAGCGATTTCATCGGGGAGTTGGATGGTAATTTCCATAGGGGTGATCCGAGTCTGTCCATAGATGCAGTGTAACTCCAAAGTTAGGGAGCAGGGAGCAGGGAGTAGGGAGTAGGGAAGAGAGAATAGGGAACTTCAGATCAGGAAAAAAATCCTGTGTACCTTATAGCTATGAGAACCGCTATATAAATAGGTTATCGAATAGGGGAGTTTGTTCGCGTAGCGTGGCCAAAGGCCAGGGGAAAAGAATACCCCGTCCTCTTAGGTCTTAAAGTTACCGTAAGGAGAGTGGAGCCTTAATCAATAAGTTTTAACCTTTTTATGCATAGCCTGCCAACCATAAAGGCTCCACTCTCCTAAGGTTTCGTCTCCAGGGATGAATTTTCCCTTCAAATACCGATCACTCAGGTAGCACACCAGTCTTTCCCAAAAATTCCAGATACTCCGATAGACTTAACTCCGAAGAAGCTGCTAGGTATTTCAATCCATTCCAAGCCGTTTGTGTGGCCTTGATGCTATGGGTTGTTTTAGGTTCGTCATAAAGTCGGGGTCTTCCTACTTTTTTTTATTTTTGTTTAGGCATCCTCTTGTCAATATAATTTCGGAAATATATAATTAAGATAGCACGGATGGAGAGGTCGAGCCATGCAGCTTGGATACGTCTATAAACTAAGACCCAATCATCAGCAACAAGCCACAATGAACCGATGGCTAGATATGCTGTTAGCTCAGTACAATTACTTATTGAGAGACAGAAATGAGTCTTATGATCAAGTTAGATCTCCAAGACTAGGTAATTACTGTGATTTTAAAAGTAAGGGAGAAGCGTGTCCATTGACCTGTTCCGTGAACAAGTCACATTCTATCGGATATCCTTGGAAAAAAAGTCAAAAGAACCCTCGTAGGAATGCTTACGAAGCTCAGAGCTCAAGTCTCCCAACTCTCAAAAAAGAGCGACCTTGGTACAAAACTATCAATTCAACTGTCTTGCAACAGACGTTAAGGCAGTTAGATGTGGCTTTTTCAAAGTTTTTCAAAGGAGAGACAGAACACCCTAAACCTAAGAGACGTTCGCGATTTAGAAGCTTCAAATATGCTCCAGGACAGGTAAAGCTGGATGGCAATCAAATCTATCTACCAGGGATAGGATGGATGCGTTTCCACAAGTCTCGCCCTATCCCTGATGGATTTACAGTGAAGTCCGTAACCGTTCGTCGAAAAGCACGGGGATGGTTTGTAAGTCTCCAGATTGAGGACAAATCGGTACCAGATCCATCTGTAAAAACTAAAGGCGAAATTGATGCATCTCGTGTCAAAGGTTGCGACCTGGGTATTAAAAAGCTCGTTAGTATTTCTAATGGAGAGATAATCAGCAATCCAGCTAACGACAAAAAATCAAAACGTCAAGCGAGACGTCTGAGATTAAGGCAAAGATCTGCGAGTAGGAAAAAGAAAGGCTCAAAAAACCGCAAAAAATCCTTCTCTAGAGTGGCTTCATTGCATGATCGAATCACTGATAAACGTCGTGCATATCACTGGGAAACTGCTAAAACCCTAACAAATGAAGCCGATGCCCTGATATTTGAGGACTTGAATATGTGCGGCTCGTTCTAGCTAGGAGCCTCCCGTAGTAGGGAGGGGTATAAGCTAGGGGCGCGAGGAATAAACCTCAAACCTAACTGTCTGATTGGATGGTGGTGCAAACCCAACCCCATGAGAAGATATGTGACTCCTTATCTGGCCACACCGAGATGGGCGGCAACCCACCAGAGTGACGCTGGCATCAGGGCGGAATCAGAGGTAAATCAGATGTGCCACACTGCCGCTAAAAGGGAGGCGACACGGGTAGATTAACAAAAGTCCTTAAAAAGTGTCTTAAGTCCAAGCCGCAATCTGACCAGTATATGCGAGACTTCATTCCTTACATTCTCACGGAGCTATATATTTGGTATCCGTAATCTTCGAGAAGGGAATAGGCAAAGTGGACTGCCCTAAATCGCCAAATAAATCTAACAGACGGAACGAGTAAAAACGACAGCAACATTGAGTCTAGAGAAAGGTCGAACCTCTAGTAAGTTATGCCAAACTTAATCCTCACTGTCGGGTAAGATGCAGCCAAATAACTGGCTGCGGGTATCCAGAAAACACAAACCTTAGGAGAGTATAGGTAGACGCATGTCTAATAATCGATATAGCGACCTTTGGAAAAGTCAAAAGTGGAAGAAAATCCGCCAAGACCTTTTCCGCCTACAAAAGAGAGTGTTCAAAGCAGTTCGAGATGGTGACTTGAAGAAAGCACGGTCTTTACAGAAGCTAATACTGAAATCCCGCGCAGCTCAGCTTTTGGCAGTACGTCAAGTGACACAGCTAAACAAAGGAAAGAAAACGGCTGGAGTTGATGGAAAGTCAAGCCTCAACTACAGAGAACGCATGGAACTGGTTGAAACATTGAACCTCTATGGCCACGACTGGAAACATAGCGGACTTCGTGAAATTCCAATCCCTAAGAAGAATGGAAAAGTAAGAATGTTAAAGATACCAACCATTGCTGACAGAGCCTGGCAATGTCTAATTAAGTTTGCCTTAGAACCAGCTCATGAAGCTTTGTTCAGCGCCGACAGCTACGGGTTTAGGACAGGAAGATGCGCACAAGATGTGCAAAAACGCCTGTACAATCACCTAAAAGCAAATAAAAGCGGCTCTAATAAAACAAAAAGGATAATAGAATTAGACATCAAAAAATGCTTTGACCGTATCTCCCACAACTCCATAATGAAACGAGTTATTGCTCCGGCAACTATTAAAAAGGGAATATTCCGATGCCTTAAAGCAGGAGTAGACCCTGAGTTTCCAGAGCAAGGCACGCCCCAGGGAGGAGTGGTAAGTCCCTTGTTAGCTAACATCGCACTAGACGGAATAGAAGATATACACACCAGTCTAAGGTACGCCGACGACATGGTGGTCATTCTGAAGCCAAAAGATAACGCCACGAAGATACTAGACTCTATCAAAGCATTCCTGGTTGAGAGAGGGATGGAAATAAGCGTTGAAAAGACCAAGTTAACCAAAGCGACAGAAGGATTTGATTTCCTGGGCTGGTATTTCCGAGTCCAGAAAAACGGAAAATTTCGGTCAATTCCCTCAGAGGAAAACCACCGAAACATACGTAAGAAAATCAAAGCCATAGTCAACAGCTCGAATTATGGTGCCGAAGTAAAAGCCAGAAAATTGGCACCCATTGTGCGCGGTTGGCGGAACTACCATAACAGCTGCAATATGAGCAGCGCTCGGGATTCTTTGTGGTTCATGAACAACACTGCCCACCGAAAGTTCCGAAAGGAAAAGAAAGTAGGTCGGTATAGAGCTGATGAACTATGTAAAAAGGCATTCCCAAAAGTTGGGTATAAACAAAACCAACACGTGAACGTAAGGGGAACCAAGTCACCCTACGACGGTGACCTGGTGTACTGGAGCAATCGAAATTCGCGATTATACTCCGATGCTACCTCTGAAGCCTTGAAAAAGCAAAACCATTCCTGTGGATATTGTGGGTTGAGGTTCATGGAAGACGAGGATGTACATCTTCATCACATAGATGGAAACCACGACAACTGGTCTAAAAAGAACCTACTAGCAGTCCATCAGAGCTGCCACCAACAAATACACTGGAGCAAAACCGAAAGGTAAGGATATCTAGGAGCCGTGTGAGGCGAAAGTTTCATGCACGGTTCTGTTCGCGCAGCGTCGGCCTTAGCCGAAAGGAGAGGTGCCCCAGGTAATACTGGGCATCGACTCTAATCAAAGGTATGAAGTCCCGTTGCAAACCTAAACCCAATGAAAATGGCGGCTACGAACGCAATGGGCAATCGGCCAAAAGAGGATTAAACCGTGCAATATCTAATGCTGCTTGGGGCGAGCTAGTTAAAAAGGTTGAAGTTGTGGCTGCAAAGTCAGGCATTCCAGTAATTAAAATCAACCCAAAACATACGTCTCAGCGATGTCCAAAGTGTCACCACACTAGTGGGAGTAATCGAAAAAAAGAAAAATTCGTTTGCACTGAGTGTGGGTATCACGATGATGCTGATGTAAATGGTGCAGTAAACATTAAAATGCGAGGTCTTAAAAAACTGGGTATTGACCCTACCCAGCTACCTTCGGTTCGAGGGAAAGTTACGCCCACGGAGTTAACAGCCATTTAGGTTGTGCCTGGGAATCCCCATCCTCTTAGGATGGGGAGGTTCAAGAACAATAGTGCTAATTTATCACAACATTAAAAACTCTTTCGAGCTCTTTCCTACTCCCTGCTCCCTACTCCCTGCTCCCTATTCCCTATTCCCTACTCCCTATTCCCTATTCCCTGTTCCCTTTCTCCCAATCACTCAAACTGCCAAATCTTAATAGTATTATCTTGAGAACTACTAGCAATGGTAGCACCATCATGGCTAATAGCAACGGTAGTAACAGCGCTTAAATGATCCGTGAGAGTATAGAGCAATTCACCACTACCAGGATGCCATATTTTGACAGTCTTATCGGCACTACCACTAATTAATGTATTACCTTGAGGGCTAATGGCAATAGATTTAACAGCATGCCCATGTCCTGTGAGAGTAAGCAACGGTTTCTTTGGTATTTGTAAATACCGATCCCTCTTGAGCAACCAAATCTTAATGGTTTTATCAGCACTGCCACTAATTAAGATTTGACCACTAGGGCTAAAGGTGAGTGACTCTACCGATGCCGAATGTCCAGTAATCGTTGCGGTGAGCTTACCAGTTACTAAATTCCAAAGCTTAATGGTTTTGTCAGCACTACCACTAGCTAGCAGTTGTCCATCTTTACTAATAGCTACAGCATTAACTGTTCCTAAATGGCCAAAGAAAGTTGTCTGTAATGATGCCTTCTTCAGCATCCAAAGCTTAATGGTTTGATCAGCACTACCGCTAGCTAGAAGTTGCCCATTGTGACTAATTGCCAGACACTTTACCCAACCTGAATGTCCAGAAAGGGTATGAATTAAATTTCCCGTATACTCATGCCATAGTTTAATGGTATTATCCCAACTGCTACTAGCGATAATTTCTCCATCTGGACTAAAGCCAACTGCCTCAATCACATTTAAATGTCCTGAAAGTTTGGCGACAACTGTTTTAGCTTGCCAGTTAAAAAGCGTGATAGTTTTATCTGTACTACCACTAACTATAGTTTCTCCATTCGGGCTAAAGGCGATAGAATTAATTCCACTAGATTCTTCAGAAAAGGTATGTACACATTTCCAAGTAGGAGTCTCAAACTTAGGGGTAACTGTTGTAGATAAAGACGTTACTGGTATAGCAGCGAAATTCTCTGGTAAACCCAGTGATCCGAGTACTTGAGTAGCAGATTGGTAGCGTTGGTTTGGTAAATTCTCTACCATTTTGTTCAGAATGCGAATAAGCTGATCACTGACAGGTTGCCTGAGGTAATCGATCCAAACCCACTTCCCTTCTAGACTATTAAACATATCAAAGGGGTGAACGTTGGTAAGCAGATGAATACAGGTCACCCCTAAACTGTACAAATCGCTGGTTGCGATCGCTTTTCCCATCAACTGTTCCGAAGCCGTGTAAGCCGCAGAGCCAATCATAGTTCCCGTTCGTGCTAGCACAGTTTTTGTAGTCAGCTTAGCAGCGCTGAAATCCACCAGAAACAGTTCGCTCCCCCTTCCCCCCCAAGAATAAAACCTCTTCCTGGTTTTTTGTGTTGGTAGCTGGGACAAAGAGGACTCAGGAGGAGGGCGACGAATGATATTGTGGGGATTGATATCCCGATGAATTACCTGATGACTATGGATAAAGCGCAGCACTGGCAGCAATTCAATCAGGACTTGCCGAACCTGGTTTTCCCTAAACGTCCCTTCCGTTTCCAGTTCTGTGGCTAAGCTTTCCCCCTCGATATACTTGTGGACTAGAGCAGGTTCTCCTGCAATACCTAATTGATGATCCGCCTCAAAATAGGCCAGAAGTTCCGGAATCTGAGGATGTTGTCCCAGCACTTGCAGCCTAGTCGCTTCTTGGCGGAAAGACTCAGCCGCTTTCTGAGCATTGTTCGTATCCTGCTGTTGTAAGGATAACTGTTTGATGATACACTTAGCATTGCTATCATCTGCCTCATCCACCCCTAGAAAGGTACGCCCCATACCACCAATACTAATCAGCCTCAGAGCACGGAAGCGATCGCCCAATCGTAATCTAGTTCCACAATAGGCACAAAACCTGGCCTGATCGGGATTTTGGGGATTTTGGCATTTAGGATTAAGACAGTAGCTCATGATATGGGGTGGTCAAGTCCAAGGGTTGGCAAGTTGACAAGTTAGCCAGTTGACAGATTAAAAGAAAGTTTTCCCCAATTGAACTCTCTACGCTTTGAAAAACGTAGAAACAAGCGCGGATGTCACTTCGCGGGTTGAAACCGCGCGAAGTGACGCTTCACGATAGGATCTAGAAAGAGAATCCAGTCTGTATCGTTGTGGCAGGTTCAAATCTGCCCTACTGACCTCGGCTAGGGGAAACCCTAGCTGTGTCACTACTTTCCGGAGGATGTTACAAGCTCCGTTGCAATCGGCATTTATCAATTCGCCTTTACCTGACCTATAAAGTCCACGCAAAACTCTCTGTCCGCTTGCTACCCACCCCTTAGGTTTCTCGCCAAGTACAGGTAGGAAGTCGCGATCTAAAAAGCTGGCTTTACTCGTATAACTTTCTTCGGTTTCAACAAATTTGATTCCGTACTCGACACACAGTTGCTCAATTCGATTCTTTAATTTAGCGGTAGGGATCTGTACAAACTGCTGATTATTCTTTTTGCCAATATTGATACTGTCTTTATTACGCTTGTTCCAGCCAAAGACTATTGTACTAATTTGGTTTCTTTGACACCAATTAATAATAAATCTAGCCACCTTGTTCACGTTGTCACGCATTTGCCGATTGCGCTTCTCGGTCAAAGAAGCCAATCGCTCATCCCAGTAGTCTTGAGATTTTCCTTTCTTGATCCCAGCTACACGTTTGTTGTACCACTGGTTTTGTGACTTAACTTTTTTGCCATCTATAATGAAAGACTTTCCCAAGTTAGAGACACAAGTTAGCCAGTTATTGAGACCTGGATCTATGCCTAAGACCTTATTTGTTGGCGTCACTGGTTCAGGATTTGGCCTTTCATATACAAACTCTAAATAAAAACAGCCATTCCTAGGGACAAAACGATATTCTTTAATTGAATTATGGTCTATATTAGATGGCATTGGTAGTAAGAAGTGATCAATACCAAACCAGACCTTAATCTGCTTTCCTAAAGTAAACTTGAGTTGGCCTTTTACTAACTTCACCCACCGAGCGGGATAACTAACTACAGCCAGACCTCCCTTCTTGCGGTACTTTGGGACTCTAGGTTTATCTGCCAACTGCCCTTTGTTATACAACTTCTTGAGGGCTTTGTAAGACTTGAAAGACTCAATAACTCCATGCAATGTCTGTTGAGCACAGGCTGATCTCATCGCTTTGAAGTGGACATTACTTTTCATTATTTTGTCCAATTCTGCGTTATTGAGATATTTGCCAGCCTTGAAAAACATTTGACGGCAATAATATATTCCGCAATTTGTTAATTTGTTAGCCTCTGAGCAGATAAATTCTATAACCGCTTGGTTTTCAGATGTCGTGCTTATTAAATGTTGTTGACAACCGTACATATTGCATCGACCTTTTGCTGTGTTAATATAATTATATACCCTGATAATCAAGGTGTCAAGCAAATGCCAGAAGAAACTAAGAAAAAAGTTGGAAGACCGAGTTTGCATGGTGTACGAAAGAAATCCTATAGTGTCATGACTACAGAAACGGCCTGGAATGGATTAAAGGAGATGGCTAAAGATTCTGGTTTAAGCCTTTCTGAGTTCCTGGAAACCCTAGGGAGGACAAAACAGCTTCCATGACACGATAGCCGTATGGGAATCCCGGTACGCTCCCCGGCCACCTAATTTATTGGGTGGCTAACTCTCGCTTGTTATTTCTCTGTTTTCCCCATTTGTAGTTGAAAGTGTTACCTATGTTTAAGTTTGACCCGGTGGTGCGTTACGGGGGGGCGATCTTTTGGCTGGCGTTGAGGCGGAAAATTACGGCGAGCCCCCCCTAACGCACCCTACGCCTTCAACCTTCAACCTTCAACAAACCAACCTTCAACCTTCAACAAACCAACCTTCAACCTTCAACAAACCAGATGAGGCACCCCTAACCCAAA
Organism: Moorena sp. SIO4A5; assembly: GCF_010672005.1. Taxonomy (NCBI): domain Bacteria; kingdom Bacillati; phylum Cyanobacteriota; class Cyanophyceae; order Coleofasciculales; family Coleofasciculaceae; genus Moorena; species Moorena sp. SIO4A5. The sequence continues at coordinate 29,688 of NZ_JAAHHZ010000033.1, forward strand.
GGCTTTTACACACTACCAAAGGTTGGGATTGGACTACCATTCTGACGATTGAAGCTCGGTAGGTCAACGCGGGTGATATTGCGGCTTCTGACCGCTAGTCGGTAACTGACACTCTGGAGTTCAGCGTGGAGTTGTCGGTTTTCTCGCTGTAACATGGTCACCTTCTCCTTAACTGGTGCCATCCGTTCCGAAAACTTCTGGTGATAAATTTTTGGTAGCTCTTGTACCACTTGTTCTAGCTGACGGGAGCGCTCGGTTAATTCTTCTACATTATCCCGCAATTGCTTAATTTCCGTGTCACGGGTGGCAATTTGCTGTTGATAAAATTCCACCTGCTGCTCCACATCGTGCAACTGTTCTCGCAAGACCACCATCTGAGCCTTATGGCGCTCAGATACCTCTTGGGGAGGTTTGAAATTAGCATTACCCTTCACCAACCGGAATAGTTCTTGAGACAGCTGCTGCACTAACTGGTCTCTAAGCTGCAACTCTTCCCGCAAGCGAGATACTTCCGTTTGCAGAGCTGATCTCGATAGGGTTTCAATCTGCCTCACCATGGCTTACCACTCCAAGTAAATATACAATTTCCAATAGTAGATGGCGACCGGGGGTGTCGATCACTGATCAAACAATATACTGTTGCAGCTAATGTACCATCCAAACCCAGCAATTGACCATTCAAAACTCTTGTAGGGTGGGCAAATGGACTCGAATCGCTGAGGATAAGGTCAGATGACATGTATTTGCCCACCCTACCCCGATTCCCTTTGCTATAAATTAGCTGTTGTAGGCTGGGCAAATGGACTCGAATCGGTGAGGATAAGGTCAGATGACATGTATTTGCCCACCCTACCCCTCTACTCCCGATTCCCGACTCCCGACTCCCGATTCCCTTTGCAGAGAAATTGTTGTTAATAATTGTTACTTATACGGTGCGAGAAAGTAATTCTAGGTTTAACCTGCTTTAGCATTTGTATATTAATGAAGGCCAAAGGATTCCCCAAAAAAAGTCTTTTGTAGGGTGGGCAAATCGACAGTATTCCTGATCTAATGGTCAGATTCACAGAATTTGCCCACCCTACGCCTTGTAGCAAATGCACAGGATAACGGTACTGATGGTCAGATTCACAGAATTTGCCCACCCTACCACTGATATTGTTTTCTTCAAGGGTACAGGGGATGTAAGCATTCAGCCGTCAGCTAATGCGCTACGCGATCGCAAAGCGAACAGCTATCAGGTGATGGGGGGATGGGTCAACGTTCGACGCCTGTTTACGGCACTGTAGGGATAGTGTAAAACGAGCAGGGATTTTCAACCAGCCGTACCAGCACCCCCTAGCTTGTTTACTACCTCCCATTGATTAGCTGACGGCTGACAGCTGATAGCAGAATACAAACCTAAGAAAAAGGAACTAGCTATGCGCACAACTCATACCTATAAACCGAAATATTCTCACTCTACCTCGTGGTCAGATGAACAAAAAAAGAAAGACTCCAGACGGAAAGGTTATCGAGAAATATTGGAAGCAGAGGAAAGGGAGTGGAACGCGGAAAACGCGGTCGGGGAATGGGGAAGTATGAGTGCTAATGTGATGCGCACCTTAGAATCAGGAGTAACCCAACCGGAAAGGGGACGGAGAGAGATGGGGCGGCAAGCCAAGTTTTCGTTTGGACAGCCTGGTGTAAGAAGCAGGCAAGGTGCGAATCACGGTGGGCATCAGGTAGTGCAGCCTAAAAGGATTATGGTGCAGCGGACAGCACAACCGTTGGCGGGGGATACGGTGATAACTGGCGAAAGCTTGAGGGCATCGAGGAGTGATAATCAAAACAAAACTGGCATGCCAGATCGCCTCAAAGCAGGCATTGAAAACCTCTCTGGCTACTCCATGGATGATGTGAGGGTGCATTACAACTCGGACAAACCGGCACAGTTGAATGCACTTGCCTATGCGCAGGGGACGGATATTCATGTGGGACCGGGGCAGGAGAAGCATTTGGCCCATGAGGCTTGGCATGTGGTGCAGCAGATGGAGGGGAGGGTGAGGCCAGGGAGGCAAAAGTTCGGGTTACAAATCAATGAGGAAACGGGGTTGGAGAAAGAAGCGGAGGAGATGGGAAAAAAGGCCTGGCAAAAGCTTGGGAGGAGAAAAGAGAAAACAAATGAGCAGAATTCAGAGAGAGAGGCGGTTGGTAATACAAAGAGAAAAAGGATTTTGTTAAAAGAGGAGCAGGTGACAACCAACAGGAACCACGTTCAAATTTACCCAAATCTAAAAATGTTCAGTAGGGTTGAAGACGAGTTAAGAGACAAGGAATTGTGTTCAACAACCAAACTAATCCAGAAAATGGTAAAAGATGAGAATGTAATGATAGAGGTCGATGAAGATTATAGTACCACGCGCGTTAAACAGGAGCTTACTGATGAATGGAAGGCAACATGTGAATCGATTGTGTTATACAAAAAATTTAAAGATTGTATGGTTTTGGATTTTGGCAAAGGTAATTGTCATGGATATGTGTTTTCAGGGGGTGCTGATCCGGATAGAACAAAGAGTGATCTAAAAGTAGATAACTTAGTAGATCAGTACAATAATGTCCTAATTGATAGAGAGATAACAGTTTACATTAAACAAGGAAGAATAGACCACACAGCTATAGGGCACGGATCAGATGCATTACACAAAATAGCAAATGGTTTGAGCAATGGTTACGGCCCAGTAATTAAATGCGATACTAAGGAATACATGGAGGCGTGTAACTATGAAAAGATGTATGAGTTCCCGAAGGATATAGAAAGATACAGAAAGGATTTATTACGATGATGAAAGAGCGTACGCATGGGTATGGATGGATGCAATAAAGAGCGTACGCTCTTGTAGTGCGATCGCTCTTGTAGGGTGCGAAGCATGAAATGTAACGCACCATCAATATCCAAATTGAAACCAAACCATTCTCAAACAATACCAAGGTGCGTTACGGCTTCAACTATGGTAATCTCATATAATCTTCTCAACCAAACCGCCTAACGCACCCTACAAAATTACCAAATATTATTCATACTATATCCAAATTGAAACCCATTAAATTATACCATTCGAGCAAATAAAATTTAAGTGCGATCGCTCTTGTAGGGTGCGAAGCATGAAATGTAACGCACCATCTATCTGCAAATTGAAACCAAACCATTATTAACTAATACCACGGTAACTAATACCACGGTGCGTTACGGCTTAAAATTATGTAATATCATCTATTTTTATCAACGAATACTACGGTGCGTTACGGCTCAAAATCTTGTCATAACATCGTGTCTTATTACCAAACTGCCCTTAGCACCCTACAAAATCTCTACATACAAAATTTACAAATTATCTTCATTAGATATAGCAATTCCTTTATCATTTGTCAAATCCGTAAAATCTGGAATCGTTGCTGGGCAAGGGTTATAGCCTTCGCTTTGGCCAATATATTTCACGAAATCCCTACAAAATTAAAAAATTCTATTCATCCCAAATCCCCTGTGGTTTTTCTTTCCTTCCATCCTTTCCCCAATCCCTTGGATAAATTCCCTGAGCGATAAACCGATGAATACTGGAATACTTCCAATCTTGGGGATGTTTACATAACCGATGTCGAACCGGATTATCATGAATATAATCACAATGGTGAGCAAAATCCCGTTCATTACGGATTAAATGTTCCCAACAACGACGTTGCCAAAGATTGCTTTACCCTCGCTTGTGTCGTGACCAAGAAACTGCTCGATTAATCCCTAATTGTTGTCCATAATGTTTGGTAACATAAGTTTTAATTAATCGCAATCTCACCGAAAAATCCGGATCATCAGGGGGTAAAGTCCACAAACCATGAAAATGGTCTGGTAACAAAACAAATGCCTCAATGGAAAAAGGATATTTTTCCCTTACCTTAGCGATCGCTTCTCTGAGAGCCTTTTTGCCAATGTCACTACAGAGCCAAGGTACTCTTTGATAAGTGACTTGAGTGATAAAATATGTACCACCGGAAACATGAGGTCTTCTATAATTGGGCATTAGGATCTGCTATATGCTCACATTTATAGTATTCCCAGCTCTCGTAGGGTGCGAAGCATGAAATGTAACGCACCATCTGTATGGTGATCTTCGGTGCGTTACGCTACCGCACTTCACACCCAAGCTCGTGCGATCGCCTCTGTTGTTGCTTGTAATTTTGTGTTGATGCTAGCTTAACTCATTTTGGTGCGATCGCTCTTGTAGGGTGCGAAGCATGAAATGTAACGCACCATTGATATACAAATTGAAACCAAACCATTCTTAACCAATACCATGGTGCGTTACGGCTTCAACTATGGTAATTTCATCTAATCTTCTCAACCAAACCGCCTAGCGCACCCTACAAAATCCCAAAATTATATTCATACTATATCCAAATTGAAACCAAACCATTCTTAACCAATACCATGGTGCGTTACGGCTTCAACCCTTGGTTATATCATCTAATCTTCTCAAGCAAACCGCCTAACGCACCCTACAAAATTGAAAAATATTATTCATCCTATCTCCAAATTGAAACCAAACCATTCTTAAGCAATACCATGGTGCGTTACGGCTTCAACTATGGTTATATCATATAATCTTCTCAACCAAACCGCCTAACGCACCCTACAAAATCCCAAAATTATATTCATTCTATATCCAAATTGAAACCAAACTATCATTAACCAATACCACGGTGCGTTACGGCTTAAACGCTTGGTTATATCATCTAATCTTCTCAACCAAACCGCCTAACGCACCCTACAAAATTGAAAAATATTATTCATCCTATCTCCAAATTGAAACCAAACCATTCTTAAGCAATACCATGGTGCGTTACGGCTTCAACTATGGTTATATCATCTAATCTTCTCAACCAAACCGCCTAACGCACCCTACAAAATTCCCAAATATTATTCATACTATATCCAAATTGAAATCAAACCATTCTTAACCAATACCATGGTGCGTTACGGCTTCAACCCTTGGTTATATCATCTAATCTTCTCAACCAAACCGCCTAACGCACCCTACAAAATTCCCAAATATTATTCATACTATATCCAAATTGAAATCAAACCATTCTTAACCAATACCATGGTGCGTTACGGCTTCAACCCTTGGTTATATCATCTAATCTTCTCAACCAAACCGCCTAACGCACCCTACAAAATTTCCAAATATTATTCATACTATCTCCAAATTTAATCCTATTCAGTTATACCATTCGATCAAAAAAAAAATTAAGCATTATGCTGATAGCTGATAGCTTACCTTTCTTTCAATTACCCCTCAACAAAAAAAATTATAAAAACCCTTGACAACTTAAATTACAATCATTATGATTATATATATTAACCTAAAAACAATTATTCGACTATGCCTCAAAACTCTCAGCCAAATTCAAACAATAATTCAAACGGATTCGTTGTTCCGTACATTTTGAAGGGGTCTCGCCAGCAAATAACCCATACCGTGTATATCCTTAATGGCCTGGGCTACGCTCAACTTACTGACTGGGGTCCTCTTCAGCCGACGGGAAATCCAGGAGAATTTATTACAATTATGATGAGATATTGGATTTGGCGTTAAGACCTTAAATTTCTGGGGGGGTTTCCCCCCTGGACAAAGCATCCGATCAAAATCGGATAGGTGATAAAATTGAGTGCATAAGCGAAAATTCCTAGCCGTGGAAAGTATTTCTGCGGCTATTTTTTTTGGGGTTATTAAGTTGAAATTAGGTTGAAGGTTAGTTGGTTGAAGGTTAGTTAGTTGAAGGTTATCGCACTACGCATTCAGATCTTTGACATTCCTAAACTCCGAAACGTAAGTCATAGCAGACTTCTGACTTCTGACTTCTGACTTGCGCGTAGTGCGATCGCATAAGCGCGGAAGCTGAGGCCTTGGCCAAAAGGCCACGCTACGCGAATGGCCACGCTTTGCGTTCGCGTAGCGTCGGCTTTGCCGAAACGCTTCCGGAGCGTAGCGTGACCTACGGTCAATCGCTTTTGTAGGATGGGCAAAGGTCGATGATAACTCTACAAATGTTGAAAATACCATGACGCAGCCCACCCTACGGCTGACTAGCTGTTCCCGTAGCCCATTAGCTGATAGTCAGTAGGGTGGGCAAAGGTTGATGATAACTGATCAAATGATGAAACTCTCATGACGCAGCCCACTCTACGGCTAAATCTGCCGACTGAGTGCGTAAGCCGATCTTTTAGGTTGGGTTGAGGGGATGACTGATAAAGATAAAATAGAAAGAACCAGCAAATCATCTTGAAAGTATGCTCAAAACCTCAGCCTTTCAGCAAGCGATTGAAACCGTTGAAAAATTGTCCTTAGAAGAGCAAGAGATATTACTCGATACTCTTCTCAAACGATTCCATCTACAACGTAGAGCCATAATATCCCAAGAAATCCAAGAAATTCACCAAGAATTAGCAGAAGGAAAAGTAACATTTGGTTCAGTTGATCAATTCCTTGAAGAACTCGATCAACCATGAAAATAGCATGGACACCCCAATCCCTACGAGGTTTTAAACGAATAATTCGTAAAAGACCAGATTTTAGACCGCTAATTGAAAAAACCGTGCGTCAGTTAGCAGAAGATCCTTTTCATCCTAGCTTACATACCCACAAACTTAAAGGCGATTTATCCAATATCTGGTCATGTTCAATTGACTACAGCTACCGTATTTTATTTGAATTTATCGAAAATCCTGAAGATCAAGAAGAAGCTATTTTGTTGCTTAATTTAGGTACTCATGATGAAGTATATTAGCGAAGCCCTAGTCAGTAGGGTGGGCAAATATCGATGATAACTGTACTTTTGGAGAAACTATCTAGATTTGCCCACCCTACCCAACTGATAACTGAAAGCTGACAGCTGATAACTGAAAGCTGATAGCTAAATCTGCCGACGAAACGCTCTAATCGCTTCTCCCGCATCGGTTTCCGCCATCAAAACACAGCGTCTGAACCAATCAAGATCCAATTCACTCAGTCCAGGTAGCAAGCTACGCTCGATTGGGACATAACTACCATCAGTAAGATGATAAAGCTTTAGTAATCCATCTTCCCAAAACCAAACCTCTGGAACACCTAAAGCTTGATACCGTTCTAACTTACTGATGCCACCACTGCTAAAAACTACTTCAATGGACAAATCTGGAATCGGCTTAACACTACCGATGCAGTAAGACTCGTCAGCTTGGGCAGAGGCGACGCCTTCTTTTTCCTGAGTCATGGAACGAGTTGGCTGAAAGAAAATACCCTTTTCCGTCAGAAAGGTTGTGATTAAGTAACCGATGATACTGGCAAAAATTTCGTGTTCCCGTCCTGGCATCAGAATCTCGATTATCCCATCATAGTAGAACAGCCGTACTCCAGGAGAACCATCAAATCCCTTCTGGATGAACTTAAACTGTTCCCAGGTGCCATCATGGACAATGCGTTGATCGGTGGTTTGGTCGAGTAGTGGGGGCATCCCTCTCACCTCGGGCTATTCTTACCAGCAATTGTGGCACAGGGTTGGCAAGCCAGATCAACCTGTTGACGGAAAAAGGGATTCTATGGGCTACTGTGCTAGAAAAAAGAAGACATAGAGTCACACTAGTCACCAGAAACTAGTAACCATAATGAACTATTCCCATATCAGAATTCTTGGCTTACTTCTGACATCTCTGATAGTTGCGATTTGGATTAGTGCGATCGCTATTTTCTCGATCCAAAATATCACGGAAGTATCCGTGAAGTTTTTAGTCTTCGAGTCAATTGATCTGCCAATCGGTGTTGTCTTGGCTGTTAGCGTTGGTATTGGTCTTCTTGGGGGAGCGATCGCACCTCTAGTGTGGCAGCTTTTGGGGCAATCCTGGAAATTCCGAGACTCTGAGGATGACCTATATTACGATGACTAGACGTGGAGAATCTATTCGTAGTCGATCCGGTCATAAAGTCTATCATCATATTGATGAGACATAAACTCAGAGCGCCGTCTCGCTGGTAGGGAAGGAGGAACACTAGAGTAGGGGTGTTGGACGACGTAAGTTGTACGAGGAGGACGCTGTGGTCGTGAGAGCAAGGCTAACCCCCCAATCACAACGGCACCACCACCAATGGTTACGGCCATACCGCCAAGTCCCCAAAGTATGCCTGACATCAGGGTATTTGCCGTTTGATTAGTGGTTTTACGATTAGGGATTAGTTGCTCAGGAGCCCTGATCACACTGGCATCAACCTGAGCAGTTAGATTGTCTAGCAGTAACTGCTGATTGTGAAGTTGGGCTTTGAGCTGTTCAGTTTCAGCTCGTTGTTGCTCAACCATAGCTTTGAGCTGCTCAGTGTCCCGCCGCTGCTGTTCAACATTGAGCATATTATTTAAATTATTATTTAAATTATTTAAGTTCGGTGAAGCTAGAGCCTGGTTTGGCTGTTGATCTGTGTAAGGGGAATTATAGGGATTGTTAGGGGAAATTTGGAAGGGTTGGGAAGAGGGAAGGTTATTCGCCACCATATTGCCTCCTCCTTTGAGGAGAAACAAAGCTGCCATACCGGCAAAGGCAGCCCCCGTCAGGAATGCCATACCATCACTCATTAATATTGCCTCTCAACTGGAACCGAATTACAACGAATTGCCACTACTGCTAAGGTCGCATATTTTTTAGCTTACGGCAAAAGAAGCCCCTGACATTTTAACGCGCAGCATAATAAGTGTGGGATTAATTTTTCACAGGGTATGCATGGAATTGCTATAATATATGTACTGGTAAACAAAGCCGTTCGCGTAGCGTGGCCTACGGCCTTAAATGCTGGTTTGTCAGGACAACAGTCTTAAAAAAAACACCAAGAAAACAGAGCGGCAGCGATGCAGCGCGGTCTTGGGGGTTTCCCCCACTCGCTATTGCATCAAGAGAGGGCAGTCCGTTCTTAAAGCCCAGCGCCTCCTAAGCAATAGCCGGATTGGCGCTTGTTGCCTACACTGAACCTGAAAGGTCAGTTTAGGAGCTGTCACTTAATTTCACCCTTAACGTTGGGCAATAAGCCCTGTGCCCATAGTTTTGGGGAATTTTGGTGTAACAATTGCAACCATACCCTAAATTGAACAAGATGAGTGACCCATTCCCCCACCACGAGAACGCAGGTGGGGGTCTGAGAACTGCCTATTGTGGTATAATTGGTTTAGCTTGAGCGGTACGGTAAAGGACAGAACAAGATTCTGAGCAACCTAGAGGCACGACCTCTCAACGCCAGGGAAAACAAACCTGTAAATCCTGTGTAGTCGGTTTATATACGTCAGACTCTAGGTAAAATTTTCTAATACAAGCCCCATAGCGGAAACGACTTGGGGGAGAAGTCCAGCAAAAGTCCTGGCTTTTCGGCGCGAATGCCGCCTGTCGCGAGGGATAAACCCTTGTAATCAAGACGGACACCCCCACCTCCCGTAGCAGTTGGGGGGAGCATTCATAACTAGATTGCGGCCAATGTCTACCCTAGCTCATTTTCAAAATTTTGCGATTTCTCGATCAACTTTCCCTAATTGCTATGGATAATGGTGTGGGCAAATCCTTTCAGCCCCCTAGGGTAACCTGAAGATAGTCTTACCCAGTAAGGAATTGAGTGACATGAGGGGTAAAACCCTTTAGCCGATTATCAATGGTTTCATAGCATCTTCGATAGATGTTAATAACAAGTTACCAAACCTTGACATTTGAGTTGGGAGTCGGGAATCGGGAGTCGGGAGTTGGGAATCGGGAGTCGGGAATCGGGAGTCGGGAGTCGGGAGTCGGGAGCGGTGCGACCTGTAGCGAATTTAATTCGCCACGGGTCGCACCTGTAGAATGGGCATCTTGGTGGAACTGGCATCTTGGTGGAATGGGCATCTTGCGTGGAACTGGCATCTTGTGTAGAACTGGCATCTTGCCAGTTTCCTCCTTATTTTCGGGCGGGCAGGATGCCCACTCTATATTTTCGGGCGGGCAGGATGCCCACTCTATATTTTCGGGCGGGCAGGATGCCCACTCTATATTTTCGGGCGGGCAGGATGCCCACTCTACTCCTATTCATTCAAAGACTGACGCAACGCCAATAAAACTACCTACTCGCCCCTTTGTCAAAAACCTACCCTTGTAAGCTACTCCCTATTCCCGACTCCCGACTCCCGACTCCCGATTCCCTACTCCCTACTCCCTACTCCCTACTCCCTACTCCCTTTCCTATTGCTGTATTTGCCGAAGGACTTCCCTAATCACATCAGTTGGCACCTGATCTGTCAAGGTTACTTCACCAATCTTGGTAGGCAAAACAAATCTTACCTTACCCTCTTTTACTTTCTTATCAGTTTGCAGGGTATCAATAATCGCATCAATATCTAGCCCACTGGGTAACTGAGTAGGTAGTCCAGCTTTTTTGATTAAAGCATCCTGGCGTTCGGCATCTTCTGGCTGCCACATCTGGAGTGCCACGGCAATCTGGCCTGCGGCTACCATTCCAATCCCTACCGCTTCCCCATGATTCACTAACTTGTAGCCAGTTAAGCTTTCTACGGCATGACCAATGGTGTGACCATAGTTCAAAATTGCTCTGATCCCAGCTTCTTTCTCATCCTGACTAACCACATCTGCTTTAGCTTGGCAAGACCGAGAGAGAATTGTTTCTAATAAATCCTTTTTCAGGTAACGCAATTGGTCAAGTCGCTTCGATTCCTCTAGTTTCACAAATAGCTCTTCATCCCAGATAATCCCATACTTAATCACTTCTGCCATCCCTGCTCGCAATTCTCTGGCTGGCAATGTTTTTAATACCGACGGGTCAATTAAGACAAATCGTGGTTGATGGAAGGCACCGATCAAGTTTTTGCCCTTGGGATGATTCACCCCGGTCTTGCCACCAACTGAAGCATCAACCATGGCCAACAGCGATGTGGGTACCTGAACGAAATTAATTCCCCTTAGCCAAGTGGCAGCAGCAAATCCTGTCATATCCCCAATTACCCCACCGCCCAATGCCACTAGAGTCGAGGAGCGTTCTAGGCGGTTTTCTAGGGCAACATCATAGATCTTTTGGATAGATTTGACAGTTTTGTATCGTTCACCAGCCGGCAGGGTAAGGCTGGATACCTGATATCCCACTAACTCCAAAGCTGCGATCGCTCTTTTCCCATATCTTCGGAAAATTGCTGGATTAGATACCACTAAAACTTTTTTGCCCAACTGTAGACGGCTCATCCAAACCCCAATATCATCTAAGCCACCTGTGGTCATCTTGCCATCAGGAAGGTGTTGTGCGATCGCAATATCATAGGAATGTTCTGGTAGAGCAACGGGAATAACTAACTTCATGAGGAGGAGCCTTTTTCCTGGTTAACTATGGCGCTGTATATATCTACTAAAAATAAAGATGTAGATGTAGATATATATATTAGAGGGATTGCAGGCAACCCCTCTACAGATCCAGCCTTTAAAGTCCAGCCTAGAAGGAAATTTGGCATCACTCCTTAGCACTAGCAAACACCAACTGGTTGCAGCAGCCTTTTTTGGACATTACCAGATAATACCTTGACCTGACCGTGCTCATCCACATCAACAATTGCTGTATCACCCTCTTGAATCTGACCAGATAGCATGGCTTCGGCTAAGCTATCTTCTAACAAGCTCATAATTGCCCGTCGTAGAGGTCTAGCACCATAGCTTGGTTCGTAGCCTGCTGTGACTAAGTGGTCTTTGAATCGCTCTGTGACTTCGAGGGTAATTCCTTTCTCTTGTATAGAGCTAGAGATTTCCTGGAGCAGGATGTCAGCAATTTCCTTAACTTCATTCTTCTTGAGCTGACGGAAGACAATTATCTCGTCAAGGCGGTTGAGGAACTCAGGACGGAAATAGTCTTTGAGATTTTCATTGACCTGAGTGCGGATCTGGTTGTACCTAGATTCATCTTGGTTATTTGATGACTCAAAGCCAAAAGCACTACCTCCTTTTTCAATCACTTTAGAACCAATGTTGGAGGTCATGATTAATATTGTGTTCTTGAAATCTACAGTACGACCTTTAGCATCGGTTAAGCGACCATCATCTAACAGTTGCAACAGTACATTGAAAACGTCAGGGTGAGCTTTCTCGATTTCGTCAAATAGTACCACCGAGTAGGGCTGGCGTCGGACAGCTTCGGTAAGTTGACCACCTTCGTCGTAACCCACAAACCCTGGAGGAGAACCAATCAGCTTGGAAACAGTGTGGGGTTCCATATATTCCGACATGTCAAGGCGAATCATCTTGTCTTCTGACCCAAACAGGTAGGAAGCCAAAGATTTAGCCAGTTCTGTCTTACCAACTCCAGTCGGACCAGAGAAGATAAAGCTAGCAATCGGTCGATTGGGATCCTTTAATCCAACTCTTGCCCGACGAATTGCCCGAGACACAGCAGTAACAGCTTCGTCTTGACCAATGATCCGCTCGTGCAAGGTTTCTTCCAAGTGCAGCAGCAGAGCTGATTCAGATTCCGTCAGTTTATTGACCGGTATCCCAGTCCAAGACGCTACAATCTGAGCAATGTCTTCTTGATCCACAATCGGAATAGTTGGAGATGGGGATAACTTACCTTCAATTCCCTCACTCTCCCACTCTGATTCTGCTCTAGCCCTTGAAGAAGGCTTTGAGTGCATCAAATGAACCCGACTCCCAGCTTCGTCAATCAGGTCAATGGCTTTGTCAGGTAAATAACGGTCGGAGATATAGCGGTCTGATAATTGAGCTGCAGCCAGTAACGCTTGCTCGGAAATCTGGACTTTGTGATACTCCTCGTAGGTTGAGCGCAAACCATGGAGTATGTCAATGGTATCCTCTACAGAAGGTTCCGAGACCATGACTGGCTGGAAACGACGTTCTAGTGCTGCGTCTTTCTCAATATACTTCCGGTATTCATCCAGAGTAGTAGCTCCCAAGCACTGGAGTTGACCTCTAGCGAGAGCAGGCTTAAGCAAATTAGCCGCATCCATACCCCCTTCTAAGGAACCTGCACCCACTAAGGTGTGAATTTCGTCAATGACTAGGATAATATTCCCCGATTGCTGGACTTCAGACACAACCTGCTTGAGGCGTTCTTCAAAGTCTCCCCGGAAGCGAGTACCAGAAACCAATAAAGCCATATCTAGGCTAATCACTTGTTTGTCTGCCAACAGGTCTGGAACATCTTGAGATAGAATCCGTTGGGCTAGACCTTCTGCGATCGCAGTTTTCCCAACTCCAGGTTCCCCCAGTAAGATCGGGTTATTCTTGCTACGACGACCTAAAATCTGGACCACCCGCTCGATTTCCTGCTGACGACCAACCACCGGATCCAGTTTTCCCTCTGCAGCTAACTTGGTCAGATTAGTTCCAAATTCTTCTAAGGTAGCTTTCTGGTTTTGAGTATTCCCTATAAACGAGGAACCTTGTCCCTTAGCAGTCGTTGCTGCTGTTAATTCTGCTATCGTACTAATGACATGGGTGCGTAATTCTGTTAGGTCTACACCCAGGTTTACCAATACTTGAGTCGCAACGCTGTTCCTGTCTTTAATGATAGCTAGCAACAAATGTTCAGTATCGATGTAGTTGTGTCCAAGTTGCTTAGCTTCCTGGAAAGATTGCTGAAAAACTTCTTTGGCTTTGGGGGTGAAAGGGAGTTCTGAGCTAAACATTCTCGAACCCCGACCCACAGTGTTTTCAACCGAGTAGCGAGCATCTTCGAGGGTAACACCAAAATCACTCAGTACTCTGGCTGCCACAGCTGTTCCTTGTGCAATCAAACCCAACAGCAGTTCCTCAGTTCCTACGAGGCTGTGTCCCAAGCGACGGGTTTCCTCCTGAGCCAGCATGATGGATTTGATCGCTTTATCTGTAAAATGTTCAAACATCCCCGGTTCACCTTACCGAATTTAAGCAGTGGGTGAGACATCACCCTGGTGTAAAGTTTTATGTACTTTACTTCCATCAATGTACCCATCTGTGCTTAAATTCAGCAGTCGGTAGAACCGTAATCTTGAGGAGTGGTTGCCGCCTAACGCATTTTGGTAAAGCTTTCAGTCTTATCCAAAAACATCTCGGTGAAAATACTCATCACTGTTCGCTTACGCACCTGGATATTGGCACTGATAGACATACCCGATTGCAATGGCACTTCTTTGCCATAAGCTTTAATGTACTGTTGATCCAATTTAATTTTGGCAGGGAAAGTATAGTCTTGACGCAATTCCGCAGGATCCGGTGGTAGGGCATCAGAACCAATAGATAGTACCTCCCCTTTGACATCACCAAACTCACTAAAGGGAAAAGAGTCAACTCTGACTTCGGTTTTCATACCTGCTTCCACAAACCCGATGTCTCGGTTGGTCAGATATACCTTAGCAATCAGAGAGCTACCGGGAACAATTTTGAGCACTGGCTCACTGGTATTGGCAACAAAACCAGGAGTTGAGGGTTGCAAATCAAAAACTGTTCCATCAACAGGAGCTCGTAGTTCTTGATAGCTTAGGGTTAGTTGAGCCTGCTGCAACTGGCTATCAATTTCAGCCATCTGTTTATTGTTATCAACAATGCGTTGATTTAATTGACTGATAATGCTAGCTATTTGGGTGTTTATGCTATCAATCCTTTCTTTATTTTGGGCCATCAAATCAGCCAGTTCTCGTTGAGAAGACGCAATGGTATTGAGTAGACTCGCTCTGACCCCAGCAATTTCTTTTTGCAAGCGTTGTTCTTCTTCAATCCTAGCGTTTACCTCAGTTTGGCGATTTTTGACCTCATTTTGCTGCCTCAAGAACTGAATCTTAGAAAAGCCCCCCTGTTCAAACAGGGGCCTGAGGTCTGTCAGAATACCCTGCTCAACTGTTAGGATGTCTCTGCCATTGGCAAGTTGAATCTGATTCTGTTTCAGCTGTTCCTGTAGGGAGCCAATTCTACTCTCAAGTTCAGCAATCCGAGCGTCAAGTGCAGCAGTACCATATTGTAAACGAATTCGTTGTTCAGGGTTAAGATTAGCCCTAGAAGAACCTCCACTAAGTTGAGCGCGATAAAGTCCAATTTCTGACAGTAGCGTGTTTCGACTAGCGATCAGAGAAGGCAGTTGTGAGGACAGTTGTATATCCATACCTGGTGGTGGTACAGGTGGATAATTAGGATTACTAATTGCAGCTTGATAAAACTGGTTTTCTCTGATTAAGGTAGCCCGGCGTTTATTGAGAGACGTGAGTTGAGCCTGAGTAGCTTTGGGCTCAAAGGAAAGGAGCAAATCCCCTTCTTTAACCCGCTGTCCTTCCTTAATATGAATTTTTGTTACCACTCCACCCACAGGAGCTTGGACTTCTTTAACCGCACCTTGTGGCTCTAGCTTGCCCCGGGCGGGAACGGCATAGTCAATTTTGGCAAAGTAAGCCCACACCATACCAAAAGTTGTTAGACTCAACAGTGCCCAGAGAATGGCATGAGACCAATGGGAGGATTGTTCTAGAATAACTGGCTGGTCGAATTCGATGTGACTATTAGAAGCACGATGTCTATCTCGGGTGTCTTGAGGAACTGTGGTTTTGCTAATAGTACCGACAGCACCTATGTTGATTTTTGGATTTGGTTTGGAACGATTGCCATTACCATTGCCATTACCATTGCCATTACCATTGCCATTATATTGGCTCATCGTTATTAGCTCCTGCTATTCGTTAATACTTGGGAAAGTATGAAGTATGAAGTATGAAGTATGAAGAATGAAGTCTAAAGAATGAAGTCTAAAGAATGAAGTATGAAGGATAAAAGATAAAGAACGAAGGATAAAATCTAAATAACGAATAATGTACTAATTATCTGGTTGACTAATTAAATATTTAGTAACTAATAATCACCTCACTCATTGCTCATTTTTATCACTTACTTTAGGGGGAGTTAGCCAAAACTTCTTTCTTTCAATTGATAGCCTCTGTACAACCAACTCCCCGACCACTAGTATTTTTTTATCCTTGAGCCTAGTCTATCCGACACCAAGGGTTAAACCAAATAGCAACTGCCAAGACAATACACACTTCATAATTCTTCATACTTAATCCTTCACCCAATATTGCTTCATGCTTCACCCTTCATAGCTACATTTGAGCATCTTGTTGCATGTAGAGGCAATAGTAACGACCTTTCTGAGCCATCAGTTCATCATGAGTACCTTGCTCTACTATTGAACCCCGATCCATCATCAAAATGATATCAGCGTTGCGAATGGTTCCTAGGCGGTGGGTAATGAACAATACCGTGCTTTGTTGAAAAGCTTCCGCTAGATTTAAACACACTTGCCGCTCGGTGTCATAATCGAGGGCGCTGGTGGCTTCATCTAATATCATTAACTGGGGTGATTGCAAAATCGTTCTGGCGATCGCAATACGCTGTCGTTGTCCCCCGGAAAGACCTGAACCCCTTTCGCCAACGCTGCTATTGTAACCCAAAGGCAATTCCATGATAAAATCGTGGGCCACTGCTATCTTTGCTGCCTGAATAATTTCATCACTGTCTGCATCAGGATTGGTCAGAGCAATATTCTCTTGAACGCTTCCCTCAAACAAGAGGGTTTCCTGAGGCACAATCCCAATCTGACGCCGCAGGGAATAGAGTTCGACTTTCGAGATATCGTAACCATCCACAATGATGCGACCGGACTCTGGAGCATAGAGTCTAGCCAAAAGTTTGGTCATGGTACTCTTACCGGAACCACTTTGACCCACAATCCCTACAAATGAACCGGCTGGAATCTCCACATTAATGTTATTGAGTTGCATTGGTCCACTCTTGGCAAAGCGAAAGGAGAGATTTTCATAGCGAATGTCTCCCCTGACAGAGGGCAAGGGGATATTACCCTGGTCTGCTTCAGTCACTTCTTGGGGTGTATCGACAATGTCACTAAGGCGTTCGAGGGATAGGGCTGTAGACTGGAAGTTTTGCCAAAGTTGGGCTAAACGCAGCAAGGGACTGGTAACGTAGCCCCCAATAATCCGAAAAGCAATCAAGCCCCCTAAGCTTAATTCTCCATTTAGTACTAGATAGACCCCTACCCACAGCACAAGTAAACCAGAGAGTTTGTTCAAGAAGGTGCTCATAGAACTAGCAGCGGTAGAGGTTAGCACATTCTTGAAGCCTTCACTAACATAGCGCCCATATTTCTCTTGCCATTTCCAACGCGATCGCAATTCAATATTCTGGGCTTTAACGGTGGAAATGCCAGATAACACCTCCACTAGATAGGATTGGGTTTGAGCATTCCGTTCTGCTTTAGTGCGTAGCTGTTGCCGGACAATTGGGGAAACGATCAGGGTCAGGAGCATGAACAAAGGAATCACTGACAAAGTCACCAGGGTCAGCACCCAACTAAACATGAACATGACCACGATGTAGATTACAGAAAAGACTGAATCTAACACCACGGTTAGGGCTGTCCCGGTCAAAAACTGGCGGATATTTTCTAGCTCATTGATGCGAGTGGACAACTCCCCAACGGGTCGTTTCTCGAAATAGTTTAAGGGTAAGCGCAACAGGTGGTCGATAATCTCGGAACCGAGAGCCATATCGATACGGTTGGTCGTATCTACAAACAGGTAGGTACGGAGGGTGATTAAAACCCCCTCAAAAACCGACACCACCAACAGTAAAATTCCCAGTACTTGCAAGGTATCGGTACTGTTTTGGGAGATCACTTTGTCAATCAGTACCCGGATAATCAAGGGATAGGCTAGACCCAACAGTTGGACAAAGAAAGAAGCAATTAAAACTTCCGTCAATACCTTGCGGTAACGAACGATAGAAGGCCAAAACCAACTCAGACCAAACCGCTGGGTAGGGGTGTCTTTGGTAGGTTTTAACAGAAGTACCTGCCCGCCTTCTCCCCAGTTTTCTTCAAAATCCTTGGGTTTAAGCTTTTGAATTCCCAGCTGTGGCACCGCCAGCACTATTTGCCGTTCACTGGCTTCATAGAGAATAGCTAAGCTATCGTGCCACAACAGCATCGCTGGGGTCGGTAAACGTTTGATAGCGTGAGCTGGTATTGTTGCGAGTTGGGCAGTTAATCCCATCAGTTCTGCCACTGCACCACAGTGCTGAAGGGAGATTTGACCGGTGCGAGCATGCTGGTTTTTTAGCACCTTCCGTATACTATCTTTGCGGAAAGGCATTTTAAAGTACTTACTCAGCATTTGGAAACAAGCCAAGGATTCCTGCACCGCTCCTTTACCCCGTATAAAGGGGAATTTTGTAGGAGTTGTTTGCTCAGGGTAAATCGTCTCGGGAGCCTGATCCGGTCGGTCTGGAGCCTGGGGAATATCGTCTTGTATACTGGGAATTGTATCGGTAGGCTCAGCCAGGGTTTCCGAGTCAGTGGCGGTTTGCTCAGAGAAAATAGCTTCTGGAATTCCCACCAAGCGCGTTGCGCCATGACCATTGACCTGTAAGCTAGACAATGCTTCTGAACTCAGACAAGACCCTACTGGTAAATTGGCGGCTGCTCCCCCACTCACAAACCATACTCGATTGGGGTCGAGTTGGCTCGACATTTGCTTGCCCCGAGGTAGGTTATAAACTAAAGCGTCTGACCAGGCATACATGGCAAGTGCTTTGAGGTCAGTCTCTGCCTCAGCCCGACGCCCCAACTCTGTTCCCAAAAGATCAAAGATTTCCACTAGACCACAACGGGCTTTGAAGGCATCTGAGAAAGATTTTTCTGTATCTAGCAGCCCTAAGAAGTCAGCCACATTGATGGTGACACAAACCGCTTCCACCGATGCGATCGCAGTTTCACACGGTACTCCCCTGACCAAACTTACCCAGCCAATAATCGCTCCTGGTTGTAGTAATTTGAGGGTTGTGGGGGTTTGACGGCGTTGGTCATAGCCAATCAGACGGGCTTTACCTTGGAATAGAATCGAGACTTGGCCTGGCATTTTATCCCTGACCACAATTGTCTGGCCCATGCGGTAGCGCAACAGTTGGCAACTAGTGGACAGTTTTTGCCGTGCTGTCCTTGACAATTGATTGAACGGCGAAATACCAGCTAGAAACTCTTGAATTGTTGTTGTATAGGTCATTGAGCCTCTTAGGATTTGAGATTAGTTAGCTTAAATTTGAGATTAGTTAGCTTAAATTTGAGATTAGTTAGCTTAAATTTAATAACAGCTTCTCATGGGGTATTTATGAGGATATGCTACAAATACTAGGTCTGTCTTTTATGTAAAGACTCTGTAGAGCACCCTAGGACTTGCTTAGCGCTTCTTTCATTAAGAAATGTAACTAGTTCGCTATGCTATGATGGAAACAGGGAAAATCTATTGAGACTAGCCTTAAACAACAAAAATTTACCAGATCGCCATAGACTACTGATCATTTAGCCACGGCACAGTTTCAGGATTACCATATGTGCAAGCTAGACGGGTTTTCTGGAATCTTCTCCATCTGGCGCGAGATGATCAAACTATTAGCCAAATCCCGCCTATCTTCCCCCAAATCCGGAATCAAAGCCCTCTCTTTAGTTTCTTAAGTTTTGTTTCATAAGAGAGTAAAGTTGTTAATCTAGCGCTGCTAATTGCTGATTCAGTTGCTCACTTAGCCAGGTACTGAAACATTCATTCAGCAGTCGCTGGCGCATCGAATCATCTAACTGCGCTGGCATAAACTTCTCCAAACGCACGATTAACAGCCATTCTCCCAAGCGTGTCGGTGGGAACAGTTGTCCGGGTTGGCTCAGGCGAAGCATTTGGGCTAAAGCGGGGTGAGGTACGCTCAGTTCCACCGGACCGATTAATCCGCCAGTCTGAGCTTCTGGTCCTTGGGAATATTCCCTGGCTAGGTCAGCAAAAGACTCTTCTCCTTCTTGAATCCGGAAATATATTTCTTGGGCTACCCCTGGGTCTTTAGTCCGAATCAGGGAATAAATCACCCGGTCTAATTGTCCCTTCCGTTCCAGAAAATAAGATTCCAGTTTGTGACTCCAGGTTTGTTGTTTGTATTTCTCAATCAGAATACTTCGTACCGCTAGGGCTTCTAATTGAGCTGGATTCATACCACGCTGCTTTAGCCAAGCCTGTTTAGCCGTCTCGTCAATGAGCTGATTTTTTTCCAAGAACTGCTGATAGGCTTGAGCCTTCTCCTCTGGTGTGCAGCTTGCGGTAGCCACTGCCTCGTCAATGATAATCTCACGGATTAACGGTGGCAGCAATTGGTAACCAGCTAGCAGGGGAACAATTTCTTCTGCACTAATAACGCGATCGCCTATTCGTAAAACTGTAGTTGTCCCCATAAGAAATGTTGTGCTATGTGGTAGCGCTAGGTGGATAGGATGGAGATCTTACCCACAGTATATTATAATTCCTAATTTTCAAGCTTCAACAGTACAGTTTTTCCACATTCACGAAAATAGGGTATTGGTAATAGCTAATTGGTAATGGTTACTGGGTAACTGACTACTGATACCACACTACTTGATATCATTGCTTAGTTCAGTAAGGCCATTGATTGTGCCAAGCCCCAAGCAGCTTTTGGTTATTGGTTGAGGGTCAGATCTAAGCTTCTGGGCTGACGGCTAATAGCTGATAGCTGACTACTCGCCACTTGGTATCACTATATATTAAGTTTTCAAAAGATTTGGTAAAGCGAGAAAGTTCTGCTCATTGGACCATTAATAATAACACGAGGAGCACAAGCCCTAGAGCACGGAGCTATTACAAGGCTATTACAAGTTGCGGAGATTGATTTTACGTTGGTCACTGATTAGCATAATAAGTATTATTTCCTAATAACATAACTCTGATTATAGAGCATGTGTAACTTTGTATGACGGTCTTTGGTAATTAGTCTAAGTTAAGAGATTGTCATGCCGTTGGGATAGGCGTGAAGCGAAACTATTGCAGAATATAAATCTGACCTGGCGTTCTGTCATGATTAGAATTACTGAGCAACCAAAACTCGCTCCTTGTCGCTCTAGTTCATTGGTCCGTTGTCTGTAGTCCATTGTTCGCGGGTTTCCCCATTAGCTAGCTCTGTGTTTTACTAGTTCCCTCAAACTTTTTTTTGTGTTTGTTCAACTTACTTCTCACACCTATTGCCCCAAGGGCTAGTAACCCCAATACAGAGGTTGGTTCTGGAACTGAGGTAGGAGGATCTGGTTGTGGAATTGAGGGAGGATCTGGTTGTGGAATTGAGGGAGGATCTGGTTGTGGAATTGAGGGAGGATCTGGTTGTGGAACTGAGGGAGGATCTGGTTGTGGAACTGGGGGGGGATCAGGTGCTTCGAGTCTGACTACATTGACATTATCGATTAGTACTCCTGAATCAAAGGCACCATCTCCCACATCTGTCACACCTATGGTCAGGGTGTAGGTTCCAGAGCCAACAATTGTCTGAGAGTAGGTGCTAAAACCAGTTTCATTCACAAACGGTGTCTTGGAATCAGCTAATACTGAGAACGTATCAGCCAAACCATTCACCTGACCGGAAATTCCCACAAAAGCGAAGTCATTAAAATACTCAGAACCGAAATCATCTGTGAGGAAGTTGTAATCAAAATTAATAACATCTCCTGCTTCTGCTGTAAAGCTAGTTCTGATTGCTGATCCTTCAAACACCTCCCCCTTTCCATTGCCGATCTGATCCAGCGCTGTAATGTCCAGCTCTAGAAAATCGGCTAGCTCCATGAAGTTCTCTTGTTCCTGGGGAAGGAATGTATCTAGCTGGGCATAGAAACTGCCGTCAGTAGGTTTACTACCAAAACCTGCGGTGCGCACAGAAGCACTACCCAATGTTTCCCAGCCCGTAAAATTGTTTTCAAAACTACCATTAGTGATGATGATGGCTGAGGCAGGATTAGTATCAAATAGACTGGCCACACCGATCAGGCTGACAATACCTGTTCTCAAAGAGAAGCACTTGTGGTTTTTAAGGTGAAACATATTTATTATCTTTGTTGAGAACTAGAGATTAGTCATGGGTAGATGCTTCCCAGTTCCAAACTGGATATTTTTTCCGAGTAGACGCTGGAAACCCATCTGACAGTCTTGGGTTAAAGACTGACCGGATTGCTGATTGGTTCCACACGTAACCTCGAAGCTGATCTTGACAATCCTAAATCACCTGTGGTTAATCATCCGATGATAAAATCGCCATCAACTATATCTATAGTTAGATCGTTTGTATCAACATTTTTCAGGGTAGCTAATGTTCTGAAGGGGGTGTTGCCTTGAAGACCATCTCGATCTACTTTAATAAGAGCATGTGAACCAAACTGATCAATTTCCAACTCAATTTTCAACCAATCTCCAAGATTTGCATCTGAATTCAAACCTTGGTTGTGAACAAGATCCCAAAAGAAACCAGAGGTTAGAACCACAATATCTTCATCGTTGGGATCGAAGTTTTCGATGATGTCCGTCCTCTCGGAAAAGTTCTTATACCAGATCACATCAGCATAATTATCAATACCAGGGTTGATATAGTCACCTCCGGGACCTCCGAATAGACTGTCAGCACCCCCTTGGCCGTAGATCTCATCTCGTACAACTTGTTCATCGCTACCTCGGAGGTCGTCATCGTGCTCTGTGCCATTTATTTGATTAATCTCTGTGTCATTTCTTTGATTACTGTTTATGCCATTTTTTTGATTAATAAGTCGTCCGCTCATAAGTGTTTAGTATGTGCTAACTCTGTGGGTTGTGATTGTTTTAATCATTTAATTTTAAGTCATTAGCAGAGGCATAATTTTCTCGTTAATAGAGAAAATTATATTTACTGCTATTGAGGGTTTAGAGTGGCAGCACACCCAGTAATAACTCTCCTCAAAGAGAAAAATATATTTTTCTCTTTGTCCATATAAACCAGATAAATTTTAACTCAAAAACTGGCATAAATAACCGTTTTTTTGATAAAAGGTTTATCCATTAATAATCTTTACCAACAGTTATAAATTCGGGATATTTTGTGTGTAAATTGTGAAGTTATTTGATAATAATAACGCCAGGTCAGTGGTGAGGCCTATTATTAGTTTTTCAATCCAGTTAGAGGAAAATCAGGAATACTTGTCTGATATTTTTTCTAGTTATATCACAATTTTTATCACAATTGTATAGGCAAGAGGGAGAGACGAAGGGAGGATAAGCGTGTCAAAATCATAAAAAGGGTAAAAATTATAATAGGGATAATAGGAATAATAGGGATAATAGGGATAATAGGGATAATAGGGATAATAGGGATAAGTTATACCAATTTCATTTATTCGAGCTACAGATGCTGAGCAGGTATAAGTTACAGGTTGCAGGTGATCAGCTTACAGGTTATTAAGCTAGTGTGCATTTAATTGGCATATTTTATACTTTCTGAATTAGGGAAGGTAGACAAGGGGGGATAAAGGGGCAGTGTTGTCTTTCCACTCTTATCTCTCTTCCCGCTCTTCCCCCAGAAAAGAATTTCTGATCAAGGTCTCCTCTACTCCAGATTGAGTGTGCCATTCACCGATAACCCAAGCCTCGATGGTGATGATTTTGCCAAAAAAGCCGTCTGATTCGTCTATCCCCTGGTTTAGCATTGGCATAACTGCCATTGTTTTACTGTCACTCGCCCTGCGATTTTGGGGACTGGGTCGATTTAATCGCCTGGTATTCGACGAAGTTTACTACGCTATATTTGCCAATAACTACTTAACCGGTACTTCCTTTTTCAATCCCCATCCTCCCCTAAGTCAGTACATCATTGCCATTGGCATCTGGATTGGCTCTCACCTCCCCTTTGGGCAGGATACGGTTAACGACCTGACTGGTTCCTTACGGTCTACCTGGAGTTACCGATGGCTGAATGCCCTGACGGGTTCTTTGATTCCGATCGTAGTGGCGGCTGTGGCTTATCAACTCAATCGACGTCGCAGCTATGCTTTGATTGCTGCTCTGTTCGCAGCTACTGATGGTTTATTCCTGGTAGAATCCCGCTATGCCCTGAACAATATATATTTAGTGATCTTGGGATTACTGGGTCAGTTGTTTTTTCTGCTAGCTCTGAATCATCACAGTGCAAAACGCTGGCTGATGCTAATCCTATCTGGTGTGTTTTTTGGTGCTTCCGCAGCGATTAAGTGGAATGGCTTGTGGTTTTTGTTAGGCATTTATATAGTATGGGCTGTCGCTTGGGTATGGCAATTATTTAGAACTTATTTTGGCCAGAAAACCCGTACTCGCCCTATAGCATCGGGACGCCATCCATTACAGAACCTGACGGAACTGAATGTCGGGCACATCGTGCTAAACTTGGTGATTTTACCAGTTGTCACCTACAGCTTCCTTTGGATTCCTCACTTACTGATGAATCCTAGCCCTGGATTCTGGGAGTCTCAAGTCAAAATTTTAACCTTCCATCAAAATGTGGGCAGTGGCACTGACGTCCATCCTTACTGTTCCAGGTGGTATAGTTGGCTGTTGATGTGGCGTCCGGTTGCTTACTTTTATCAGACTGCTAGTCACACCCCTGAAGCTGTTGCCACTGACTCCCCCTTATCGGCTGGTGCGAGCAATGTAATCTATGATGTCCATGCCATGGGCAATCCTTTCCTATGGTGGCTCTCGACTACAGCAATTTTGTTGCTGCTGCTGCTGTTAACCCAACGGATCTTAGAAGGGGTGGGCTGGAAATCCATACCAACTTCCTATACCTGGATTACCCTCTATTTGATCGTAAACTACGCCGCTAACCTATTGCCGTGGACGAAAGTGACTCGCTGCACGTTTCTTTATCATTATATGGGAGCTTCAGTGTTTTCTGGATTAGCACTGGCTTGGCTAGTTGACCGCTGGCTACACAGTGAGCAAAACCAGTATCGTAGTGCTGGTGTCACCGTCATCTTGGTAGTTGTAGTAGCTTTTATATTCTGGTTACCAATTTACTTAGGTCTACCCTTGTCTGAGTCAGGGTATCACCTGCGGATGTGGTTCCGTTCCTGGATTTAGGGTAATCCCGAGTTGTATTGAATTGAGATGTTGAGCCAGAAGAACAATCAGCTATCAGCGCTCCGTAGAACAGGCGTCTCCCCTGTCATCTGTTGTTTCTGTTCTGTTGCCTGTTGCATTTGCTGAAAAAACCGCTATAGCTACTGTACTCCAAGAAATTCCAACCTGCTGTATGCCCCTCTGAAGTATCCCAATACGTAAGCAATCAGCTATCAGCCATTGGCCACGCTACGCGAACAGTTTTTGAATAAAAGAGGTAAGCATTCCTTTCCTAAGGAATGCTTACCGCAATACTATTGTCCACAATAAATTCACAAAAAATATACAGATACTTGACAGAAACTTCATAGTAATTTTGTGTGAAAAAGAACAGAATTGTGAATAATATACTCTCGAGGCTAGAAAATCCTGCCAACTTGGCAATCCATCTGGTTTCAGGAAAAGTTGAACCCCCTCAAACCAGTGGTTGGCGCAAATCACTCTGATTTTGTTGCCTCAGGCAATTAGTTAAAGTCTCAACTTGAATTCATGCGTAAGCCCATTTTGACGATTTTCTACCAGTTCAATCCATGGAATAGCAGCATCGGTGGCATTCAGACAGTGATCCGCTCCTTCATTAAATATGCTCCGAGTGAGTTTGAGGTGCGGTTGGTAGGAACAGGAGAACCCAAATCATCGACAGGGGTATGGCAAAAGACTGAGTATGCTGGTCGGTCAATCCAATTCATGCCCCTATTTAATATGCTCAATGATAATGTTAGGGGCTTTATACCGACTACTGTCAAGTATACAGCAGCTTTGTTAGGTCGTTGCTTGGCATCTGATTTTATCCACTTCCATCGCCTTGAACCAACTCTAGCAGCTCTCAACTGGTATGGAGATAAGACCCTTTTCATTCACAATGATATTCAGCAGCAGATTGCTGCTGGCACTAGTAAGAAGGCCATGCTATGGCAGTATTTTCCGGCAGGGTATTTTGCACTGGAGCGCTTCCTGATTAAGCAATTTGACCAGATTTATTCTTGTAATACGGAATCAGCAAAATTCTACCAGGAACGTTACCCCGCTGTAGCTGAGCGTGTCACTTTTCTGAAAAACACAGTTGATACTGAGATTTTTTATCCGTTAGAAGCGAGGGAACAGGAGAAGCAAAGGAAACTCCTTGCCCAGCAGCTAGGTTTACCAGAACAGACACGTTTTGTTTTGTTCGCAGGTCGCCTTCATCCCCAGAAAGATCCGATTTTACTGGTGCGAGCGTACGCAGCGCTCAACGACCCGAGTCTTCATCTGCTCATAGCAGGGGATGGAGAATTAGCTGGTGAAGTCCGTTCTGAAATTGCTCGTTTGGCGCTCTGTGAGCGAGTCACCATGCTCGGGTCCGTGTCCTTTGAAAAACTAGCCCAGTTGCACCGGATCAGCAGCGCCTTTGTACTGAGCAGTGCCTACGAGGGTCTTCCTATGGTTGTCCTGGAAGCACTCTCGAGTGGAACACCTGTAGTAACTACCAACTGTGGTGAAACCCCTAGACTGCTCCGTGCTGACAGTGGGATGGTGGCCTACGAAAGAACACCAAATGCGATCGCAAATGCTCTGGGTCATGTATTGCAACATGCCGAGGATTATCCGGCTGTGTCCTGTGTCAGGAATGCCCAGCCCTATGCAGCCCACACAGTCGTCAGCGATGTCTACAAAGACATGTTGCATCGTTGGAAACAGCGCTCTGTGTCATCTACTACTACCGCAGAATGCATTTAAATTAGACTTCTTGCATAAGTAGGGTACTTCCGATCAGGCAATAGGCAATACGGATTGTGGAGACTAGTTTGGGACTTTTGCAAGAGGTCTACTATCCAATGTCTGATTACATCTACCGTTTCTAAAAGAGAATCGCAAATCATGAAAATTGCCGTAATTGGAGCAAAAGGTTTACCGGCTAAACAGGGTGGAATTGAGCGCTGCTGTCAGGAAGTTTATCCCAAAATGGTTGCACAAGGTCACTCGGTAGATCTGTTCGCTCGACCGAGTTATACCCAAACCCCCTGGTTTTCCTCTTATAAATACAAAGGTGTGCAAGTGATTTGCCTACCCTCCTTATCATTCAGAGGGCTAGATGCGTTGACCAGTTCTGCTTTCGCTGCGATCGCTTCAATTATCAAACGCTATGACATTGTGCATTTCCATGCTGTCGGTCCAGCCCTGTTTAGCTGGATTCCCAGAATTACCTCTTCTACAGGGATTGTGGTTACCTGTCATGGATTGGACTGGCAACGAGCTAAGTGGGGCCGACTTTCTAGTAGTATCATCCACTTGGGAGAAAAGGTGGCAGTGAACTATGCCCATGAACTGGTTGTAGTATCAAACAATCTCAAGTCTTATTTTTGGAAAACCTACGGCATTGATACAATTGACATCCCCAACGCCCCAGGGATATATGCTGAGTCAGACCCGAAATTTCCCTATCTTAAATCCCTCTCACTACAACAGGGACGTTATATTCTATTCCTAGGCAGACTGGTACCGGAAAAACGACCCGATTTACTGATAGAGGCGTTTCAATCCCTCAAGCCTAGAGGATGGAAACTTGTTCTAGCTGGTGGTATCAGTGAAATGCCTGAGTTTACCTCGAAGCTGGTCAATATGGCAGCTGGAAATAACGATATACTCTTCACGGGTGAACTCCAAGGATCTCGCTTATCAGAGATCATGCGAGGAGCAGGGATTTTCGTTTTGCCTTCTGATTTAGAAGGAATGCCCCTAGTGATGCTAGAAGCGATGCGGGAAGGAATCCCAGTGGTGGCAAGTGACATTCCGCCACATCGGCAACTTGTTGGTCAAGAGCGAGGTCTGCTGTTCGAGACTGGAAACCCTAACTCCTGCGTTCGTTGTCTAGCCCAAGGCATACAGCAACCTCTGGAGTTGGCAAAAATGGCTAAGAAGGCACAACGATATGTGCAAGCTAACTACAACTGGGAAAAAATCACTGCTGATCACTTAGCCCTGTATGCCAAAGTTACCGACTCACCTGTTGTGATCACACAGCAAACAAACGACTCAATTCAGCAGCCTACCACTGAACTAAAGGTGAGTCTAGGTAAGGAATTCCAGTCAACACTCAAGCCTAAAGCAATGACTATGACACCTGAAAAACGGCAGCGTCTACAAGCTTGTCTACAAGAACTCACTACTCTTCTGTACGAAGAAACGAATTCTCGGGAACAGACTGATGCAGAGAATTTGGAAAAAACCTTACGTAAACAAATCTTAGAACAAGTCAACTTCCAACTTGACCTGTTGTTGTCTAGCAAGCCACAGGAACTCAATAAGGTCCCCCTAGAAAAGTGAACTATTAAGGTAAAAGGCAAATTTAAACTTTAAAATTGCTGCAATTAGCAATTAGCAATTAGCAAATGACTTAAAAAACGTGTAATGGAGACCAGCCTTTCATCTTTAGTATCAGTCTTGAAGCGTCGGTTTTGGCCAGCTCTGGCTACCTTTGCTTCCGTAATTGGTGCCTCGATCGCCTATCTAGTCTATACTTCACCAGTGTATGAGGTGAAAGCAAGGCTAATGCTTGACAATAAACAGGTAAGTGTTTCTCCCTTAGGTCGTGACCTTAGCCAATTGCCTAACCGGGGACCGGGTGGGGCTAACCCAATTGCTAATCAAGCAGAACTGGTTAAGTCCCAACGGATTCTGCAGCAAGCAATTGACCAAGTATTTTCACAATACGTCAGTAATTTAGTGACAAAAATAACTCCTAAAGAACTTAAGAAGGATTTAACAGTCAAAAATATTCCTGCTACTAACATTCTTGAAATCAGCTATCAGAATCAAAACCCGGAATTAGCTACTGTGTTGCTTAATGCTGTTGCCAACGCAATGGTTTACGAAAGTACTGAAGCAATTCGCCAAGAAGCTAGAGCAGTACGGGAGTTTTTGGAGAAGGAGCTTCCTCAGCAACGGGCATTGACTGAAGCAGCAGAAGTGGCGGAGAGCAAGTATAGAAAAAGTAGTGGTTTAGTCTCCTTTAATGAACAAACCGAAAGCTTGGTGGAGAGTCTTGCTAAGGTAGAAGACCAGGAACGTCTTCTGTATGCCCAACTTGAAGAGATCAATGCCCGGCTGAAGGCAATCGAGCAACTAACAGGCTTTAATACTATTAATAATGCCTACGTAGGTGGAAGGGTTGGTCAAGATGAACAACTAGATAAATTACGGGATAAGCTAGCAGATTTGGATTCCGAGTTAGCTACGGTTCGTTCACGTTTTAACGAGAATCATCCCACAGTACTATCGTTGCTGGAAGAGCGAGATGCTATCCGTTCACTCTACAATGATAAAATTGCTACTATTGCCCCCAACCCTCAGACCATAAGCCCTAGCGATGTAGCATCTGATCAGTTGAGTCAGGAGCTTACCTCCAGATATATTATTTCTAACACTGAACAATTAGCACTGGCAGAGAAGCTAAAAGTTTTACAGCGTGAGCGAGCTATACTTCAGAATCATCTTGAGCAACTACCCATTAAACAGCAACGTCTTACGGCATTAGTTCGCCAACGAGAAGAAGCAACTGAATCGTTGAAATTTCTACAAAACAAACTAGAGGAAGCACGGATTGCTGAAGCTCAACTCGTTAGCAATATCCGTATTATTGCTGAAGCTCAAGTCCCCTCCTTACCCAGTGAACCCAATAAGAAAGTGGTGCTAGTACTTGCTACCGCTGCTGGAATTACCCTAGCCATCGGTATTATTCTACTGCTGGAGGTGATAGATAACAAGTTGTACGATGTTTCTGATGCAGAGGTACTGCTGAAACTTCCCAGACTGGGAGTCTTACCGGAAATACCGTTATCTGCTCTGAGTCTTAAGCATCCCGAACAATTTTTGGATGATCTCAGTTTAGTTGAACCTTACCGCCTACTCCTCAAGAAGCTAGAGTTTCGGACTCAACAGAAGTTGAAGCTGATTGTGGTCAGCAGTACGGTTTCTGGTGAAGGTAAGTCAATCGTGGCTTCCCATTTAGCAGCTGTGTCAGCTATGTTATCTCGGCAGACATTAATTATTGATGCAGACCTACGTAAGCCCAAGCAGCATCGGATCTTGGGGGTAACCCCATTGCCTGGTCTGACGGATGTAATTGACAGAGATATCAATCTGTTTGAGACAGTGCAACCCACAAGTATTGAAAACCTCTCAATTTTGACCTCTGGTGGGCTGTTTACTAACCCCTCTAGGGTGCTAGAGTCAGCTTCGATGAAACATCTGTTAGCCAAAGCAGCAACTCATTATGATCTGGTCATCATCGATACTCCACCCATTAGTAGCTGTGCCGATGTTCATACCTTGAGTCGGTATAGTGAGGGATTAGTCATGATTACCCGTCCCAACTTCACACCAAAGGACATCCTACTTCAA
Organism: Moorena sp. SIO4A5; assembly: GCF_010672005.1. Classification (NCBI taxonomy): domain Bacteria; kingdom Bacillati; phylum Cyanobacteriota; class Cyanophyceae; order Coleofasciculales; family Coleofasciculaceae; genus Moorena; species Moorena sp. SIO4A5. The sequence continues at coordinate 60,114 of NZ_JAAHHZ010000033.1, forward strand.
GCAGGAGAAGAATTGAAAGAATTGAAAGATAATGGCTTGCCCATACTAGGGGTGGTGATCAATGGGATGACGGCTCAGACTGAAAGATTTTACTCCTATTCCGATCAGAGTTACCAGTCTTTATCCAAATCCCTGAAGCGTTTGAGCGATCTCAATGGTTCCCTCAACAAGTCTGTAGCGCCTGGGAAGTCTGTTTTATCGCGGGGTTCAGATGATGTGGAGCAATAACGGTCCGAGTCGTTTCCCTAACCCTACCGTTTTGGTAGGGTCAGCCGGTGTAGGGGTTGGTATAGTTACAGGGTTACTGGCTGGCATTAATCCCCTTTTACTGGTTTTAGCCCTGGGCGCAGGTATGGTAGCAGTGCTGGTCTACTGCTTTGCCAGCTTTGAGCAAATTGTACTGGGTATGTTAATCCTGCGTAGCTCTCTTGATATTTTCTCAAAGCAACAGTTACCAGCACTATTTGCCATCGGGCTTGATGCTCTAACATTACTCTACGTGACAGTAATGTTATTAACAGGTCGGAGGGTTCAAACTGATAAATTTTGGTGGTTATTTGCTGGTTGGGTAGGGTTACAGGGTTTGTGGGTTATCCTGCTTGCTTTGGGAGGATTAGGACTTGATAGTTCGTATATTTCAGTGAGTATCCGGGAGTGGGTGCGCCTATTTTCATGGCTGATGGTCTACCTGTTGATCATGCAGCTTAAAAACCGAATTCCTCCTGAAAAAATTATCCATATGCTGTTCTTGGCTCTTGTTTTACCACTTACATTAGCCTTGATCCAGATGATCATTCCTTCAGTGTTACCTTCGATACTTTCACCAATTACAAATCACTCTGCCACAATCTCTGGAGGAACATCTCGAATCAGAGGGACTCTGGGTCACCCCAATACCTTCGTTACCTTTATATTGCTATTTATCGGTCTGACCTATTGGAAGTTAAGTCATTCAAAGCAGCGTTTGCTCTGGCTTCTGTTGCTAGGTTTACTCGCCTTTTTCTTTGTGAGTACCAAAGCCCTATTTGGCTTGATGATGTTGGCGACTTTTGTGTTGGTTTTGATTGCCCCTAGATTAAGTCTAGTTAACCTAATCGGTGGGTTGCTATTTTTCGCCCTAGTTATAGGACTATTTGCAAGTTCAGAGTTTGGACAAGAACGCCTCGGATCAATTGCTAACACACCGCTACTCAATCCTGACATTGATATCTGGCGTGCGATTCTGCTCTCGAAGGTAGACCACAACAGTTTTAATTGGCGGCTCGATCAGTGGACTTACTTACTGACGCAATGGCAGCATGTCCCAATCTTGGGTTATGGTCTGGGTTTGAGTGATCACATTAGTACCAATGGTCTTCTTCCCCACAATGATTATGTCCGGAGTCTGGTAGAAGGTGGGTTACTGGGTCTAGGGACTTTTTTAGCTTTTCTCTTTGCTCAGTTTGTGCGTCTTGTTCAGTTACTTCGGTATGCACCTGCTGGAAGTGGACAGCGGGATTTGTGTTTTATCCTGTTGGCAACTCTTATGGCTATACCTGTAGGGATGATTACCGAGAACATCTGGAGTCATACCAATTTCTTTTTCTACTGGTATACCTTGTTGGCAATTGCAGGTTGGAACTGGCAGAGGCGTCCACCTTCTGATAGTACTGTTGTTACTAGTACTTTAAAACCAACTCGGTTCTCAACTAGAGTTGGCAACTGAGGGTTAGTAATTTTAGTGTTTTAATTTTAGTGTTTTAACTTTCGTGTTTTAACTTTAGTTTTTTAACTATTTAGTGATCTAACTAGAAAACTTAGGAGTTTATAGATATGCCAAAGGTTTCTGTAGTTATTCCCACCTACAATGCCATGACTTATCTTCCCAAAACTATCGATAGTGTTTTCAATCAAACCTATGATGATTTTGAAGTAATAGTTGTTAATGATGGCAGTACAGATAATACTGAGCAATGGATTTCTCAGATAGCTGACCCGCGAGTTAAACTAATTTCCCAAGCCAATCAAGGCTTGGCTTCTGCAGCACGAAACAAGGGAATTGCTAATGCTAGGGGGGATTATATAGCATTCATTGATGCTGATGATCTTTGGGAGCCCACTAAGCTAGAAAAACAACTGTCTGTTCTGGAAGAAAATCCAGATGTCGGTCTGGTATACACCTGGGTTGCCTATATCAATGAAACCGGTAAACCTACAGGTAGAGTGTTTGAACATCACGCCGAGGGTAATGTTTGGGAGAAGCTGGTTGAACACAATATAGTTGAATGTGGCAGTGTAGCAATGGTTCGTCGCCACTGCTTTGAGAGCCTAGGGGTATTTGATCAAACTCTTCGCGCGGCTGAAGATTGGGACATGTGGCTTCGGATTGCTTCACGTTATCCTTTTGCTGTGGTAAAAGAACCCTTAGTTCGCTATCGCCAGCATCAAAATAATAAGTCCAAAAAGTATGTAAAAAGGCTAGAAGACTTCCGTACAATCATTGAAAAAGCTTTTCAATCTGCTCCCTTTGAAAGCTTACATTTAAGAAATCGAAGCTATGGCAATATTAACCTCTGCCTAGCGTGGAAATGTATTCAAAGTAGTGATCAAGATTACAAAATGGCTAATCATTTTCGTCGTCAAGCTCTCATGCATTACCCTCAGCTACGCTTCTCCCGAGAGTACATCCGTCTCAGTATAGCGATCGCATTGATGCAGTGGTTCGGACCTGAGGGCTATGGCAAAGTGCTAGAGCTGGCTTACAGTGTGCGTCAGCGACTATCAAATGTTGCATGATATCAAGTTCGCTTGTTTCCTTCATTTATTGTGATTTGTCATTTGTCATTTGTCATTTATCAAAAGTCTTGAGCTCCACAAGGTTTTGCTTTTTAACGAACACTCTTGTGTTAGGCAATACCGATGCTAATAGATTTGATATAAAACGGCATTTTACTAAGCCTTATATGATCTTCAAATCTTGGAAATTCAAACGGTATTTATTAGGATTACTGCTGCTGGTAACAATAGCTATAAGCATTGGTTTGGCTAATTATCTACCACCCAACAATTTGATGTATGCTAAGAGCAGCACTCCTACCACTCGTGACCCCTGGCTCTGGCCCTTTTCTCAGGACTCAATCTGGAACATGCCGATTGGTAGTCATGCTAAGTATAAACCGGCTAATCTACCTCGATCAGCCCGTTCTTCTGTAGATGTTGATCTGTTATTTATTATCCCCGCAGGTAGTCCACTGCAACCCTTGTATAATCCTGGCAGTTGGACAAAGCGATGTAGCGGTCAGACAAGCTATGAAAATTTATCTATTCCTATTCCTGATGATTTAATTGTTCCGGATGCGATTAACACTCCCACTAAGTATTCTACTCCCAATAATGCTGCTGCTTTGCTTCAGCCTGATGGTCACACCATAATCCAACTAGAACCTATGGCTCGCTGTGTTAAAGGTGGTCCTGTATATGGCTATCACTGGCCAAAAAAAGACTTAGATTTATACAGTCAAGGTATTGCTGGAGGTCATCTTGGTTCTGGATTGTCCTCTATAGGTGGAACGATACGCAAGGGAGAGTTGACTGGTAGCGAGCCAATTCGCCATGTTTTAAAAATAGAACTTTGGGGAAAATACCTCAATTACAATCCCCAAAGCCCTACACCTGGATACCGCTGGCCTGCGGATAGAGCAGATCGTAGAGCTCCATCTAAATATAAAGGTAAGGATTCTCAACTGGTAATGGGATCTCTGTTAGCAATTCCTCCTAAGGTAACAGAAGAAAGTCTTGGTATAACTACACCAGCCGGTAAAAAACTTTTTCATGCTTTACAAGATTATGGCGGTTATGTAGTGGATGGAACAGGTAGAGATGCTTATGCTTTAGCTGTGGAAAAAGGGGTGAAACAAGAGTTTAAATCAGCTTATGGTTATCGGTTATTTGCTAAAGCTCACCATAATAATCCCTTTTACAAAGATTTTATGGAACTCTTTCAATCTTTACATATTGTTACTAACAATAGTCCAAACCGCGTAGGTGGAGGCGGTAGACCTAGAGCGCCTTTAGCTCCTCCCTTTGCTAATGTACCTGTATCCTAATGCTAATCAAAAAGCTCAAGCAGCTATCATCTGACCAATTCATTCGTAACATTAGCTGGCTAGGAAGTGCTGAACTAGTGCAGCGCATCTTCCGTTTAGCGACAACGGTTACTCTAGCTCGTGTCTTCACTCCCTATGATTATGGAATGGTATCAGTCATTGTTACTACTTTTCAATTTGCTAACACTCTCAGCCTGAGAGCGGGGATTGGAGCTAAGCTGATTCAGGCTGATGAGCAAGAGTTAGAGATTATCTGTAATACCGCCTACTGGCTGAATTGGATTTTATGTGTTTCCCTAGCTATTCTTCAGTGTATTGCTTCCTATCCGATTGCTTGGTTTTATGACAACAACCAACTGATTTTACCCATCTGTGCCCTTTCCCTAATTTACTTAATGTTTCCAGTTTTCATGGTTCAGTCTGCTTTGATTGAACGAGAAAACCGACTAAACGTTAGGGCTTGGTGTTATGCTGCACAGGCAATAGTCAGCAATATCATTATCGTTGGTTTAGCGCTGTTGGATATGGGGGTTTGGGCTGTAGTATGGTCGATGGTTTTATCCTATCCAGTATGGATTGTAATTACCTATTCCAATCATCCTTGGCGACCCCCTAAATCTGTCAGTTTGAAGCAATGGCAAAACATTACAAGTTTTGGCAGCAAACTGCTGGGAGTTGAGTTGTTAAATAAGCTAAGACTCAACATCGATTATTTACTAGTGGGTCGATTTCTCGGTATGGAAGTATTGGGGATTTACTTTTTTGCATTCAATGCTGGATTAGGGATTAGTCAGAGTGTTATTAATGCCTTAGGTTCCGCCTGGTATCCTCATTTTTGTCAAGTTCGTGAGGATTTAAAGGAGCTGAAAAAGCGATACTTTGGGAGTTTCAAGATGATTGGAGCAATTGTATTACCACTGGTTGTTATACAAACTAGTTTGGCTCCATTTTATGTGCCAATTGTGTTTGGTGAAAAATGGGTAACGGCAATTCCTGTTTTAATCTTGATTTGCTTTTCAGCCTTGCCAATTGCCTTGTCTCGTTCCACATCTCGGCTACTTCAAGCGCTGGATAAAGCTCACATTGATCTAGGCTGGAACGTGATTTTCACTGTTGTGTTTACTACTTCCTTACTCCTAGTCATGCAAGGAGGAATTTTTTGGGTAGCTGTAGCTGTTCTGATCACCCAATTAGTAGCGATGCCAATTTTTGCGGTTTGGATCATTCGATACGTCTTTGGTAAAAGGTCAGCGTCGTCTGATTAATATCAAGTCCGCGTTTATTCAGTATTATATAGCATTTACCATACTTATGAGGTACACAAACTTTTTTCCCACTTCCCTCACTTCCCCTCCTGGGAGGGGTTAGGGGTGGGTTCCTGCTCCCTGCTCCCTTCCCCCCTTACTAAGGGGGGTTAGGGGGGATTCCTGCTCCCTAAAACCTATAACTTTCTAAACCAATTGATAAATACTCTAATGACATAGGAGACAAAAAATGAATGACTTGTTCAATAGTATCTTTCTGGAAGTTAGTGCCAGAACTAGCAATTTGTTTCAGGGAAGCTTGAAGGAAAATATTGTTTTTATTCATATTCCTAAATGTGGAGGGTCGTCAATTAGCAAAGCCCTTAAATCTTGTTATGCTACTTGGGATATCAGAGATCGTAATTTATGTCATCTGGATGCCGCTGCATCTTTGAAGGCTGCTCAGAAACTGATTGATCGAGACTTATCATCGAGTAGGGTAGATGACCCGGTTGTGTTAAAGCTTCGAGAGAATTTACTTGTCTATTTTATGTGTCGGGAAAATGTTAATTACATTACTGGTCACTTGGTATTTAGTTCAGTAGCTCATCGTCATTTTCAAGAAAACTATGCCTTTATTACTATTTTACGAGATCCAGTAAAACGATGGATTTCCGAATATTTATATAATCGTTATAAAAGCCATGAACATTGTAAAATAGATATGGAAATCGAAGAGTATTTAGACTCAGAGTTTGGTCAAGCACAAGGACATAAATATGTAACGTTTTTAGGAGGTAACCATGAGATAGGAGACTACAGCCCAGAGCAAGCTGTTAATCAAGCTAAAGAAAATTTGCATAAATTTGCTCTGATCGGATTCCTAGAGTACCCAGAAAAATTTTTGAAACAGTTTGAAGAGCGCTTTGGCAGAAAATTAAGGATTAGGAATTTAAATCGTAATCCTAAATCAAAAAAGCACCAATCTTCTGTCATCACTGAAAAAAATTTAGAAAAAATCCAAAGGATATGTCAGCCTGATCTTGAAATATATGAGTATGCAATCGAAAATTTTTTAAATTCAAATAATTCTGAATATCAATACAAATAACAAAGGAAAAAATGATATGAATATGAAATCAAAAACACAATCTTTTTCTCCACCACTAGCTAGAGCAAATTGGCTACAGGAGTGGATTCCCATTACCTTGATTCTGCTATTAGCTGTTACGTTGTATTTTTATCAACTTGGTACAGAGAGCCTTTGGATCGATGAACTCTATAGTATTCATGACGCTAAAGCGATACCAGAGAAGCTTCGTCTGACACGCCCACTCTATTTCATACTTCTACGGCTTTGGATGTTTTTCGGTGAGAGTGATGTCTGGTTGCGGGGATTGTCGATTCCGTTTGGATTAGGTAGTGTTTTCTTGACCTATTGCCTTGGTCGTCGTTTAGTGGGACAGCGAGTTGGACTGATTGCAGCCCTCTTAGTAACCCTATCGCCTGTGTTCATCAACCATGCCCAAGAAGTGCGGATGTACAGCTTAAGTACTTTCCTTGGTCTAGTAGGCACACTGGCTCTGACTCATGGGCTCGAACGTATGACCACTGTGTCAATCAGTTGCTGGCTGATTGCACGGCTTTTAGCGACTTTGACTACACCACTCAATTGTTTGCTGCTACTGCCAGATTGTCTATTACTGGTGTGGAAATTTCGTAAGCGATACCGTGTTTTGTTAGGGGTTGGTGCAGTACTCCTAGTTGTTGGTATTGTGTCCTTACCATGGATTTTCCAGGTCGCTACTGCTTCATCTGCATTCTTTGACGGTTGGACAGCTAACAACCCGAAACCAACCCTAGTTAATGTGTTGTCCCGACTAACGATATTTACAGCCTATTGGCCCTTGAAGTCTTTACAGTCCTCTGTAAGTGAACATTTCTACAAGTTATATACCATAATGTTGGCTGGTTTGCTGGGCTTTTCTCTATTTAATAGGCAGCTTAAACCCCACATTTTTTGGCTTGCTGCTTGGGGATTTTTACCGACAGCTGTGCTGTTTATAATGTCTTGGATCTTTAGTCCGGTTTGGCTACCACGCTATCTGCTATTCATTGCTCCATACCTGCTGATTTTGCTGGCAGTAGGGTTTAGCAAAATTTGGCATCGAGCACGGAAATTAGGGATTGCGATCGCTCTGATGTATTTCGTGGCAGTTGGTGGTGGGTTGGAGCATTACTATACCAAGGTGTACCGTCACGATTGGCGCAGTGTGTCACAAATGATTACGATTAATGAGCAACCGGAAGATGTCATTGCTTTACACATCGGTTATCCTCGCCCGCGTCTTGCCTTAAATCATTACTATCAGGGTTCAGCACCTATTCAGGTTTTAGATTTAGAGGAGTGGGAACAAAGTTTGTCACCATTTCCATCACGCCTGTGGCTGGTACATAATAATAACAGAAACCCAGATAGCACTGAGCAATTACAGAATGAGCTCAGGAAAAGATTTCAAATCCAAAACCATCAAGTATTCAAGAATGAGATCGGGTATAAAAGTTATATCGATGTATTTTTGGTCACCCCTAAGGACACCGAAACAGCCTTAGACTAAGTGGCTTTCAAAGATATCACTTAAACCACTTTAAAATTGGCTATTAACAATTAACAATCTTCAGCCTTTCGTTGCCACAACAGTTTTAGTCCTGGGACTAAACCTAAGCCAAGGGGAGTCGCGGGTTCTGGTACTGACTCTGGCTCTGATGGTGTGTAGTTGTAAGTAACCTGAACATCCCCTTGGGCTTTTGTTGCGATCGCATTGAGTATATTAGCGGTTCCGTTAATAATTGATATGGTTTTCGCAGAGAACAAAAAGTCTACGGGTTCAGTGCCCAGGAATGCATTAAACACGGAACCATTTGTGAAGGTCTTATCACCGAATACATTAACGGTTAGTCCGATAAATGAAACTGCAGACTCACCCTGAAAATCTAATGTGCCATCATAGGCAGCGACTTGGGCTGAATCTCCTACTGTTGCTGTCTGTGTGAACAGGGTTGTATTATTTGGTCCGACCAATGTGAATAAGCCTTCCAGATTCCAAGTCAGAGTTGCTGGCTTTGCGTCTAGGCTTTCGCTCCGTGGGTCCCCTGACATTAGCCCGTTAAATTCTATGGTCACGGAATCAAGGGTACCGAGACTGGTGTCGAACGGGTTGATATAGCAGTCGCCAGGGCAGGCGCGGACATGACAAAAGTCTCAAACCTAAGTAAGCGCAAGAGTTTGACTTCTGACTTCTGACTTCTGACTTCTGACTTCTGACTTCTGACTTCTGACTTCTGACTTCTGACTTCTGACTTCTGACTTCTGACTTCTGACTTCTGACTTCTGACTTCTGACTTCTGACTTCT